>JAACFN010000103.1 GCA_009937455.1 Verrucomicrobiaceae bacterium
CATCAAACCGCGTCATGAAGACCGAAAGCATCCACAAATACCGTGCATTTCCAGCGGTGGACTTGCCTGACAGAAAATGGCCTGATCAGACCATTACCAGTGCTCCTGTCTGGGCGAGTGTGGACTTGCGTGATGGCAACCAAGCTCTGCCTGTGCCGATGTCAATCGAGGAAAAGCTCGAGTTCTTTCAGCTCCTCTGCCGCATTGGTTTTAAGCAAATCGAAATTGGTTTTCCTTCTGCCGCTGATACTGAGTTCAACTTTTGTCGTCACCTGATAGAGAATGACTTGATCCCTGATGATGTGACCATTCAGCTGTTGGTTCAGACTCGAGAGCACCTGATCCGTAGATCCTTTGATGCCATCAAAGGAGCGAAGCGTGTGATTGTGCATATATATAATTCCACATCACCATTGCAGCGACGAGTTACGTTTGGCAATGCTAGCCGTGAGGAAATCAAGCAGCTCGCTGTGGATGGGGCAAAGCTGGTCAAAGAATTAGCCCCGTCGATTCCAGAAACAGAAATCATGCTGCAGTATTCTCCGGAATCATTTTCTGATACTGAACTGGATTTCGCCTTGGAGTGTTGTAACGCCGTGATTGATGTCTGGCAGCCTAGCCCAGAGCATAAGATGATTATCAACCTGCCCGATACGGTGCAGTGGACCACGCCCAATATTCACGCAGACATGATCGAGTGGATGGGCCGAAACCTTAATCGTAGGGACTCGGTTCTCGTTTCTCTGCATACTCATAACGACCGTGGCACCGGAACGGCAGCCACAGAACTCGGCTTGATGGCTGGAGCAGATCGAGTTGAGGGTACGCTCTTCGGTAATGGTGAGCGCACCGGTAACCTTGATATTGCAAACGTGGCACTCAATATGAACAGTCACGGCATCGAGACAGGGCTTGATTTTTCTGACCTGCCAGAGATCCGTGCCGTTTACGAGCGGGTTACCCGCATGAGTGTTCCAGAACGTTATCCATATGCAGGAGAGTTGGTATTCACTGCCTTTTCTGGATCTCATCAGGATGCCATCAAGAAGGGCTTGGATCTCCGCAAGAAGGAGCTTGAAAAGGATGCGGATACACCCTGGGCTGTCCCTTACCTGACGATTGATCCTCAGGATATCGGCCGTTCCTATGAGGCGATCATTCGTATTAATTCTCAGTCCGGCAAAGGAGGCGTAGCTTATGTGCTAGATCGTGAGCACGGTTTTGACCTGCCCAAAACAATGCACCCGACGGTCGGCATGTTAGTGTATGCATTGGCTGATGAGTTGGGGCGTGAGTTGACGCCAGATGAGATTCGTGAGGTGTTTTTCGATAAGTTTGTCAATCTTGATGAGCCCTTGGCCTTGCGTGACTATGAGCTAGATCACCATGCTGGAAATAAAGGTGAGGTGGCATGCCATGCTGATATCTCAATCAACGGGGAACTCAAAAAAATCAGCGGTTTAGGTAATGGTCCGATCAACGCATTTGTGCATGCGCTCGAACAAGTAGGTTTGAAAACTTTCACGCTCACCGATTACAGGTCTCATGCGGTTCGAGGTGGATCTGATGCTGATTCCGCGGCCTACATTCAACTGAAGAGTCTGGATGATCAAACTTTAGTATGGGGCTGTGGTGTCGACCCATCCATCGAAATGGCCGGCCTCAAGGCGCTGGTTTCTGCAGCCAATCTGTTGGCTGCTGCGAAGAGTTAACTTTAGTCACTAAGTTCATGTTACGTTTTACTTTATTTGGCATCCCTATCGTCGTTGAGCCATGGTTTTGGCTGACGATGGCTTTTCTTGGTGGTGGGCTCGACGCCTTGCAGAGAAATTACCCTGGAGATTACTTGGGGGTGATTCTTTTCATGATGGCTGGGTTTGTTTCCGTGCTTGTACATGAGCTGGGACATGCCCTCACCGGGTTCAAACGTGGAGGCGGCCAGGTATGGATCAAACTCTGGGCATTGGGTGGTCTTGCCTACCAGCAAGGGGGCCGCTTAGACCGGAAAAACCGCTGCTTGATGATATTGGCAGGTCCCGGTGCGGGCCTCCTGCTTGCGGTTGTCAGTATTGCTTGTCTGTTTGTTATTTTTCCGGTGCCAGAGGCTTTGCTGAGATTGCAGTATTACCTCAAATACACGAATATCTTCCATCAGGATATGGTGAGCATTTTTCCTGATAACCGACCGATCTACGGATTTTTAAATTCATTGATTTGGGTCAACGTTTGGTGGTCTCTATTAAACCTCATCCCGATTTTCCCACTAGACGGTGGCCAGTTTATGGAGCAGATCATCAAATCCCGCAAAAAAATGCACCAGGTTGGCATGATCGCGGGCGCTGGGTGCATGCTTTTACTGCTGTCCATGGGCTCAATCTTTGGATTGGTGATCTTCGGTTTTCTGACCTATCAGAACTTCCAATCATACAGGCAGGCAAGCTTCTAGCCGTAAGCTGCTTGCTGCATGAGGATAGTCCTTGGAAAATGATCTGAGTTACTTATTCTTAATATATGGAAACATTCATGCTGATCATCTCGGAGCCCTTTACTTGGGGGCTTGTTGTCGGGTTATTTTTACTCGTCATGGTCTGGAGGCTGATGCGCAAGGACATCACCATGCTGCGCAGCGAAAAGAAGCGTTTGCAGGAGGAAAACAAAGAGCTTCAAGGGCATCTTAACACCCAGCTCAAAATCAATGCCAAAGGCAATGATCAGCTTGAGGCTGATCTCAGCGAGTTACGTGAGCAGAATGAGAATTTGAGGTCTAATCTCAACGTGGCCAAGCAGAAGCCTGGACGTGCGGAACTACGTCACCTTCAGATGATGGAGAATGCGGTCAGTGTGATGAGAGAACAAGCGCCTGGTTTTGCTCCCGCATGGGAGAAGGCAATGCGTGATGCTGAGGCCGCTGAGCTAGCTGCTGAGGGGGGTCTGAAGAAGCTGATCCGCAAGGTGCTACCTGCGAGTAAACCGGCACCAGCTATTTCCACTCAGGAGCAAACCACTCCTGCTGAGGATGACAAACAAACAGAGGATTAAGAACCCAAGGTAAAGATCTGTCATCTCTGGGCTATCTTGACCCTTGTCTCTTAGGGCTGAATATGCTTTTCTCCGCGCATCTCGCGGCATTCAGAGGCGGGATAGATTTTACCTATAACGCAATATCACTATGAAAATCGTCGTCGCATATTCAGGAGGTTTAGATACCTCAGTTCTCCTTCTTTGGCTTAAGGAAAAGTATAACGCTGAAATCATCGCTTACTGCGCTGATGTTGGCCAGGGAGAAGAGCTTGATGGGCTCGAGGAAAAGGCGCTGAGCACGGGTGCCAGCAAGTGTTACATCGGAGACTTGAAGGAGGAATTTGCCGCCGATTATATTTACCCTATGTTCCAGGCTAATGCCCTTTATGAAGGTCGCTATCTACTGGGAACATCGATTGCTCGCCCATGTATTTCGAAAGGAATGGTAGACGTGGCTATCAAGGAGGGTGCGGATGCCATTGCTCACGGAGCAACGGGTAAAGGCAATGACCAAGTAAGATTCGAACTTTCCGTCGCTGCCCTCGCACCAGATATTAAAATGATTGCTCCATGGCGTGATGCTGAGTTCCGCGCTCAGTTCCCAGGTCGCTCAGAGATGATCGCCTATTGTGAAGAGCATGGTATTGATGTCACAGCATCGAAGAAGAAGCCATACTCCATGGACCGTAACTTACTTCATATTTCTTTTGAAGCAGGAGCGCTTGAGGACACTTGGTACGATGCCACGGGTGAAGCGGATCGTGATATGTATGTGCTCTCTGTCTCTCCTGAGGAAGCTCCAGATACTCCCGAGTATGTCGAGTTTTTGTTTGAGAAGGGTAACATTATAGGTCTCAAGTATGATGGTTTGGCTCAGGTCATTGAGGACTTGGCTGACTTCAAGGTAGAGGGCGAAAAGGACGGCTATACCTTACTCAGCCCTTATGGTGTCATGCGCGTATTGAATTTCTTAGGTGGCAAACATGGCATTGGACGTATCGATATCGTTGAGAACCGTTTTGTTGGTATGAAGTCACGCGGTATTTATGAGACCCCAGGTGGTACCATCATTCTTGCGGCACACAGAGATTTAGAGACCTTGACCGTTGATCGTGAGGCTCAGTATGTGCGAGATAGCTTGATCACCAAATACTCTCAATTGGTCTACAACGGATTCTGGTTTGCTCCCGAGCGAGATGCAATTCAGGCCCTGGTCACCGAGACACAAAAGACGGTGTGCGGTGAGGTGAGACTCAAGCTTTACAAAGGAAATTGCCTGCAAGCAGGACGTCGCTCGCCGCTTACGCTATACTCGGAGGATGTTGCTACCATGGAAGGTGGCGCCGAGGAGGCATACAATCAGGATGATGCCACTGGTTTCATTGCCCTCAATGCTCTCCGCCTGAAGGCGTCAGCACGCCAGGGCGAGTAATACAAAGCTGGTCTCTTCTCAGATGACTGTTAAGTAATCAATCACCATGGACGAAGCAGTCATTTATACCATTCTCGGTGAAGCCGGATTCACCAAGATGGTGGCTGCTTTTTACCGGAGAATTAAACAAGATCCTTTGATCGGCCCGATGTATCCTGAAGAGGACCTCGCAGGGGCGGAAGAACGTTTGCGTGATTTCCTGTTATTTCGGTTTGGCAATGATCCACGCTACCAAGCTAAACGGGGGCACCCACGCTTGAGGATGCGGCATGCTCCCTTCTCCATTGGTGAAGCCGAGGCCGTGCGCTGGTTGGAGCTCATGGACGAGGCGATGGATGAAACCAATGTTCCAGTATCCATCAAGCTTGAGCTGAATGCATTCTTTACGATGGTGGCGCATAATATGCGCAATCGGCAGGAATAAAAAAATTTAACAAACACATATAGAGATGAACAGTATTTGGTTATTTGTCGGTTTTATTGGCCTCTATTTCTCCATGCAATTATGGATTTTGCCTGCATGCGGTATTCCTACATGAATGTCTGGTAGAAATTCTCCGGGTGAGAATGAAGGTAAAGCAGCGGCAGTTACTAGCGAAGCAGTGGTAGTAGAGAAGGTGAGTGAGCTGGAAAAGCCAATCGACGTCAAAGCCGAAGAGACGACTCAGCCAGTTGAGTTAGGCGAGCAGCTCGATCAAGGTGGACAGCGTGATCAAACTAAGCAGCTTGATCCAACCAAGGGTCTATAGTGTTAAGAGACTTTTGTTTGGGAGTCATCTGAAAGAGCCCAAATTGAGGCCAAAAAAAGGGGCGTCCCGTTGAGGAGCCCCTGTTTGTTTGGTCGCTTAATCTAGTTAAGGTTCAATGATGGCATAATCTCCGTCTTGGCGACGGTAGAGAATTTGCAGCACATTGCGACGCTCGTTATTGTAAACGATGAATGGCTTGTCTGAGAGCTCAAGCTCCATGATGGCTTCTTCCTTAAGTAGGGTGCGCAAGCGGTATCCCTCACGGTGAATGATCATGGGTTCTGGATCAGGCTCTGGCTCTTCTGCTGAGGAAATTTTATCAAGGACATCGGCAGAAAAAACCTTTTCGTCAAGGTGACGAATCGTATCTTTCCTTCTGTTGGGACGATGCTTTCTGAGTAAGCGTGTTTTGTGCTTACGCATGCGGCGTGCTATTTTGGCGATGGTTTCATCAATAGCAGCATACATGTCTTTGCTCTCAGTAGACGCATCGATGACGATGTGGTTGGCGCAGAACAGAATGATTTCCGCATGATGTCGGTTTTTGTGGGCATCGAGGATGGCTTTGGCCTCAATGATTTTCGGGTAATCTAGGTGTAGGCCCTGGATTTTCTTGGTTGCGTAATCGCGCAGGGCATCGGTGACTTCTTCGTGACGTACGGTAATAGTAATTTGCGTATTAGCATTAGCTGATTGCATCTTTGTTTTTCCTTTCTTGTTTGTGTTATGCAGCACTTGGCTGCGAAATAAATGAGTATCTAAA
>JAACFN010000104.1 GCA_009937455.1 Verrucomicrobiaceae bacterium
GCGTGGCCTCGCTTATCACATTCAGGTCGACGGCGGCATCGACCAGCAAACCGCCCCCTCAGCCACCAGCGCCGGCGCCAATGTCCTGGTCGCTGGTTCCTCCACCTTCAAAGCGCCTGACATGGCTGCGGCGATTCAAGCGATCCGCTCTGCTTAGACCATCACCTTAGATCGTAATCTTAGTTTGTCATGATCTCGATTGAGCACATTTCTTCCGTGTATTACAGACCTTCCAGGGTTAAAAAACAACCGTGACAGCTGCCAACAACATCACTGATCTTAGCCTTGGGCTCAGCTCCCTATTGCGCCCTGACCAAGTATCATCAACTCCAGACGTACTCGCAGAGCACGCCTCCGATAAATGGCACGCATCGAGCCTACCCGATATTGTAGTCTTCCCTGAGTCGACTGACGATGTTGCTGCGGTGCTCAAGTATGCCTCGGCACACGATATTGCTGTCTACACGCGCGCAGCAGGAAGTGGTCACACCGGCGCTTGTGTGCCCGTTCACCACGGCATCCTAATCTCCATGATGAGGATGAATCAGATTCTCGAAATCAACCCCTCTGATGGTGTCGCAATCGTTCAGCCTGGAGTCATCACCGGCGAGCTGCAGCGGGCGGTAAGAGAGCACGGTTGGTATTATCCACCTGATCCTGCCTCACTCAAGGAATGCAGCATCGGCGGCAACATCGCCACTAATGCTGGCGGGCCGCGCTGTCTGAAATACGGTGTTACCAAGCAATACGCCCTCGGCCTAGAGACCGTGCTCGCCTCTGGTGAGGTTCTGCGCAGTGGCGGACGTTGTCACAAAAACTCCACCGGCTTTGACCTCACCTCTCTGATGGTAGGCTCGGAAGGCATGCTGGGCATTATCACGGAAATCACCGTTCGCCTCATTCCTCATCCTCAAGCCCGGGCCATGCTCGGCGCCTCCTTTGCCGATTTTGCGGCTGCTGCTGGTGCGGTCCAAGCCATCCTCGACTCAGGCACGCTGCCTTCCGCATTGGAAATCACTGACGGCTTCACCATGGCAGCCGCTCGTGATTATCTGGGCAGTGACAAACTCCCACCCGGTGACGCCTACCTGATGGTTGAGATTGATGGCAATGAAGAGACGGTCTCCCGAGAGCTTGCCCGCCTGCAGCAGTTCCTCTCCGACCAGGGAGCACTACGCATTGACGAAGCTCCCGACGAGGACGCCTGTGAGCGCATCTGGCAACTGCGCCGTGATTTTTCCTACTCACTCAAGCACACCGGTCTTACCAAACTCAATGAGGATATTGTGGTACCACGCTCTAAGCTCGTTGACCTTGTCAACTTCGCTACCCAACTACAGCAAGACACGGGCATTCCCATTGCCTGCTTTGGACATGCTGGTGATGGCAACATCCACACCAACCTCATGGTCGATAACTACGCCGACCCAGATACCAAAAAGAAAGCAGACACGGCACTCGACCGGCTGTTTACTTGGATCATCGAAAATGGCGGCGTCATCAGCGGTGAGCACGGTATCGGCCTCGCCAAAAAACCCTGGATCAGACAAGCCTTAGGAGAAACCTCCATGGCCGTTCACCGCAGCATCAAAGACAGCCTAGATCCCAAGGGCATCCTCAATCCGGGCAAATTCCTCGATTAGAAATTTTCAGCCATGGACGACCTCTTTGCACATTCTGCTATCCAGCAATCAGACCCTGAAAAACGTGTTCTCGAGCTGAGTAAACAGCTCGAGCATCACAACACGCTCTACTATCAGGATGCCGAGCCTGAGATCTCCGATGCTGAATACGATGCCTTGATGAACGAGCTCAAAAAGCTCGAGGCCGCCCACCCTTCCCTCGCCAAAGCAGACTCCCCCACTCAGCGTGTTGGTGGCGCACCCTTGAAGGATTTCCAGCAAATCAAGCACCTCGTGCCGATGCTCTCCATCGAGGATATTCACGAGCTCAAGGATGAGGAGCTCGAGGCACTGCAGGACCCCAATGCCAGCAAAATGCAAAACCTGCGAGACTGGTATCAGCGCCTGGCCAAAAACCTCGGCGTGGACCATGTCGCGCTCACTGTCGAACCCAAGATTGATGGGGTAGCGGTCTCGGTAGTTTATCGTGATGGTGTGCTTGATTATGCGGTAACCCGCGGCGACGGCACCACCGGCGATGACATCACCCAGAATATCCGCACCATCAAATCGGTCCCGCTGCGTCTGCCCGGAGGTGCGCCTACTCTGTTTGAAGTTCGTGGCGAGGTCTTCATGCCCAACGAGGCATTCGCCAAACTCAATGAACAACGTGACGAGGCCGGAGAACCCGCCTTTGTCAACCCGCGCAATGCCACCGCCGGCACCCTCAAGCAGCTCGATCCAAAACTGGTAGCCGCGCGCCCGCTTGACTGTATTTTTCACTCCTATGGCCAGGTTGATGATGCCCCTTACACGAGCACTTCTGAATTCCAGCAAACACTCCGAGACTACCAGCTAAAATCGACCCCTTGGTTTGAAGAAGTCGATAACCTCGATGATCTGCTCGCGGCCATTACCAAACTCGACGAGGACCGCCACCACTTTGCCTACGCTACCGACGGAGCCGTCATCAAAGTCAGCAAGCTCTCCACCCACCAACAGCTCGGAGCTACCACCAAGCACCCCAAGTGGGCCTGCGCCTACAAGTTTCTTCCTGAGCAAAAAGAGACGCTACTGCGTGACATCACCATCCAAGTTGGCCGCACTGGCGTGCTCACCCCCGTTGCCGAGCTCGAGCCTGTCTTCGTCTCTGGAACCACCGTCTCCCGCGCCACCTTACACAACCAAGATGAGATCGACCGTAAAGACGTCCGCATTGGTGACACGGTCATCATTGAGAAGGCAGGAGAAATCATCCCCGCCGTAGTCAAGGTCATCACCGCCAAACGCCCTGCACAGAGTAAGCCCTTCAATCTCTATCAATACGTCAATGGCCAGTGTCCCTCCTGCTCAGGCCCCATTGAGCAGGAAGAAGGTTTTGTCGCCTGGCGCTGCCTCAACTTCGCCTGCCCAGCGCAAGCGGTAACCCGCATCAAGCACTTTGCCTCACGTAAGGCCCTTGATATTGATGGCCTCGGAACAGCGGTCGCCGAAAAGCTCGTTGAAACTCAAAAAGTGCGCACCACACTTGATCTGTTTGACCTTGAGCCGGACTCCCTAGCAGAGCTTCTGCTTGACCCTGCTCAGCTAGAAACGGGCACCAGCAAGCCACGCCGACTTGGCGAAAAAAAGGCAGCGCTCATTACGGATTCGCTCAATGATTCCAAGCAGAGCCCGCTTTCCAGGTGGATCTTTGCCATGGGCATTCCCCAGATCGGTGAATCCGCAGCGCGTGAAATCGCCCGCCTTCACCGCAGCCTCGCCGAAGTCGCCTCATCAAGTATTCTCAAAGACCTCGCTGAACTGCCCGACTTCGAAGAGCTTACTGTTTCCAAACGTAAAAAAGAAAACCACCCAAGGCTCGCTCAATATCAAATAGAGTCCGAACTCGGCCCCGTCGCCGCTCAGCATATCGTCACCTTTTTCAACAGTCTTGCGGGGCAGCATGTGCTAGAGAAACTCGAAGCCCTCGGCATCAATCCTGACTCGGACAACTACGATCCTAAAAAATCAGCCGCCCAGTCACTCGACTCACCCATCGCTGGCAAAACCTTTGTTATTACCGGCACACTGAGCCGACCTCGCCCCGAATTCAAACAACTCATCGAAGCTGCAGGGGGCAAGGTATCTGGATCGATCTCGAAAAATACCGACTTTTTGCTCGCTGGTGAAAAAGCCGGATCCAAACGCAGCAAGGCGGAGTCTCTAGGCGTCAGCATCTTGAGCGAAGATGAGTTAATGGCAATGACAGCCTAACATCGTCACTCTGCAAAATACAGGCCTAGACAATGGGGTATCATTGAAATTGATCTCGATAAGTTTTTGCCAAGTTATCTGCATGTGCCATACTCCGCCTTATGAGAAGTGATGCCGCCTGCTTTGCCAGTTATCGATTCAGCATGCTGAGTCTGCTTGCATTGCTAACCATGCTTCTTGTCAGCTGCGGTGGCGGTGGCCGTAGTGGCCCTGTTACCGAGAACCGCAGCATCCGTGGCTACAACCCAGGCGTTGGCCCCTTTGATAATCAAGGTAACTACGTTGAGCGCTGGGCAAATGACAAAAGCAAAGGCAACTGGTGGCGCAAAAGCATCGTCCATGAGCCAGTGGCACCCGCCACGACTGGCAAACCAGCCGTTGTCGCTGCAGTAGCCACACCCAAGCCAACGGCGAGACCTGCAGCAAGCTCCCCCAAACCCACACCAGCTAAACCAGCTGCTGCGGCCACACCAACGAGCAAACCTGCGGTTGCCATCACGGCAAAACCCAAAAGCAAACCCCCGGTCCGCCATGTCATTAAAAAAGGCGACACCCTATGGGCACTCTCTCGTAAGTACAACACGACGGTTACTGCGATCCAACGTGCCAACGGCCTAAAAGGTTCCAACCTTAAAATCGGCCGTACCCTGCTCATCCCCAGGTATTAGAACTCGTTATTAAGAACCCGTTATTAGACCTCAGTTCCTGAACCCATTTGGGCCAGATTGGGGGCGCAACCTGTAAAAGCAGCAAGCAGCTCTCAGGGCATCTTTAAGCCGGAGCCAAGCAGCCCAACCAATAGCGGACCACAGTAATAATTAATCCGTGATTGACCTGCTCCACTCCTTGAAATACTGTTCATAAGAACAGTATTTATGGATCTTGCCGCACTCTTTGTTGACTTTGACGCCTACTTCGCCTCCGCGGAGCAGCACATGCAGCCGCACCTGCGTGGCAAGCCGGTGGGCATCGCCCCCGTGCTGGCAGAAAGCTCCTGCTGCATCGCCGCCAGTTACGAAGCCAAGGCTCATGGCATCAAAACGGGCACCAGCATCGGTGATGCGCGCAAGCTTTGCCCTGGCATTCAAATCGTCCAAGCTCGGCCAGCCAAGTATGTTGAGCTGCACCATCGGCTCGTGGCTGCGGTAGAATCCTGCATCCACGTTGAGGACGTTCTCTCGATTGATGAAATGTGGTGTTGGCTACCTTACAATCTGCGCGAACCTGAAACCGTGCAAGACATCGGCCAAAAGATCAAACGCGCCATCCACGACCAGGTCGGCCCATGGATCAACGGCTCTGTCGGCGCTGCTCCCAACCGATGGCTTGCCAAGATGGCGTCCAAGATGCGCAAGCCGGATGGCTTATTCATTATCGAGTCCACGCAGCTACCAGAAATCCTCTACGAGCTTGAGCTTCGTGATATTCATGGTGTAGGGCGCGCCATGGAGCTGCGTCTCCACGCCAATGGCATCCATGATGTCAGGGCCCTGTGCCACGCGACACGTAAGCAGCTCCATACCGCCTGGGGTGGCATTGAGGGTGATCGGCTCTGGCTCCAGCTGCGAGGAAAAGAAGTCCCGACCACAGCAACAGAGCGCCGTAGCATCGGCCATAGCCACGTATTACCACCTGACAAACGCCGAGCTGACGCGGCCGTCTCGGTCTTGCACAAGCTCACTCAAAAAGCTGCCCAGCGCCTCCGTAGTCACGGCATGCTCGCACAGCGTTTCTCCCTATCCTTGCGCTACCTGCGCGGTGGCAACTGGCACTTAGAAGCCTCGCTAGAAGCAACCGACGACTCGCTCAAGCTTGCCCATGCCGCCTCCCACCTTTGGAGGCAACGCCCGCACCACCAAGAACAGCTGTTAAAGATATCCATGGTACTAGGTCAGCTTGTAGACCAGGGCAACTACACCCCTTCACTGTTCAAGGAATCAGATTCTGCAGCTTACCAAGCTGGCAAAAACCGCCAGACTCTTAATAAATCAATGGATAAAATCGTGAAAAAGTTTGGCAAACAATCCATCTAGCGCCCATGCGGATTTCCTTTGGCCATATCCCAGATTTAGATTTGGAAAGAGATTGAATTTCACGAGCTCGCCCCACGGGGTTTGTCAGTCACGGGCAAAGGGAATCGCACAGCTCAGCATACCACCAACAATCCACAACCACATGGTATCGGTCACAACATAGGGGAAAAACATCAGGGTAAACCCTAGCGCCTTAGGCTGCCAGAGGTCTTTCCATTTCCCATAAGAAACATAAATCATACCCAGGCCACCAAAGACCACCCACGCGACAATAACATTAGGCTCAAACATGATGCTCACAATCAACCCATTGGATAAGGAATACCCTTACTCACCTGATCTATCTTTTTCAGAATTTCATCACCCAGAATAACTTCTGCAGCCGCAATAATGGCATCAAGATGATCCTCGTGTGAAGCTCCGACAATGGTGGATGCTACGAAGTCGTGCTGCTTGCTCCAAGCTACCGCTAGGGTCTCCACATCCATGCCCGCCTCTTGGGCAATGGCGATAAATTTCTCTGTAGCAGCAAGGCTGCGCTCGTTAACAAAACGCTCAGCCATCGCCTTTTGGCGTGGCTCACCCTTTTGAAGGTAACTACTAAAACGCGCTCCCTTGGGGTATTGGCCGCCGTTATATTTCCCAGTAAGAACCCCACCGGCCAGCGGACTGTAAGGCAACAGGCTCACATTTTCCCTGCGGCACACCTCGGCTAATTCATCTTCAAAGCGGCGGTTGTTGAGTGAAAAATTATTCTGGATAGTATCCAAACGGGCTAGGTCACAACGCTCACTCGTCCACAGTGATTTCATTAGCCCATAGGCATCCTCATTGCATGTCCCCGTGACACGCACCTTGCCCTCCGTCACCAGCTCATCGAGTGCCCCCAGCGTATCCTCTGCACGCATCTCATGATCTGGCCAATGCACTTGATAAAGATCGATATAATCCGTCTGCAGACGCTTCAGGCTGCCCTCAATGGCCTTGCGCACCTGATGGCGATCAATCGCCGCCTTGCCCCCTCTTACCGGCGGATTAAACCAACCGTGAGCCGGACCCACCACCTTAGAGGCAATGATCAAACTGTCCCTGTTCTTGGTTTTCAGCCATTGCCCAAGCAACTCCTCAGTAAGGCCCGCCCATTCTATGTTCGGCGGCACCGGGTAAACTTCCGCCGTATCGAGAAAATCAATGCCCGCATCAACCGCTTTATCAAGGATGCGGAAACTCTGTTCCTTATCACACTGTGAGCCAAAAGTCATCGTGCCCAAACAAATCTCACTGACCACGATTCCGCTATTACCAAGTCGGTTCTGCTGCATGGACTCATCATGCCTCGTCAGCCAAGCTTGGCAAGTCCATGTCAGAATGGTAGACAAGCCAATATGGAAAACGTCGTTGATCTACTCATGCTCATCCTCCTCCAAGCCGTGCTCGGTTTTGACAACCTACTCTACATCTCCTTGGAGTCCAAACGAGCGCCCTTGGATAAACAAAAATCCGTCCGCATCTGGGGCATTGGCTTGGCGGTGGTGTTGCGCATCGTACTGCTGTTCGTCTTGCTCAAGATGATGGACTCCTTCCAGTCCACTTGGTTTAAAATCGATACTACGTTTGTGCATGCAGAAGTTAACTTCACCTCCTTGATCACGCTACTCGGTGGGGGCTTCATCATCTACACCGCGGTCAAAGAAATCATTCACATGCTTAGCTACGAGGAAGCACACGCGCATGATCAGGAAAAAAAGCGGGCCTCGGTTGGCAAGATCGTAGCGCTGATTGTATTGATGAATACCAAGGTCGCCTGGGTGATGACCATCGCCATTGTCATCAGTGGTATTTTGATGATCGTCATGGCAGACAAGGTTTCCACCTTTCTTCAGAAAAATCGCCTCTACGAGGTGCTTGGCCTATTCATCCTCTTTATCGTCGGCATCTTACTCATCTCAGAAGGTGGCCACAAAGCCCACCTCAGCTTCTTTGGCCATCCCGTAGAAGCGATGAGCAAAACCACCTTCTACTTTGTCATTGCCGTGCTCGTGATCATCGACGTCATCCAGGGTCGTTATCAAAAGAAGCTGATGGCAGAGAAGGCGAGATTGTTGAAGGGCTCTGTTTGATCTGAAAAATTAATCGCCTGAATTTGGGCAAGAGCTATGGGATGGACTAATGCCCCATCAGCCTGTGCCAGTTTGTAGACTTCTTCCTTGGGAAACTTGGCTTGTTGAATCATGTGCTGAATTCAGATCGCTGGTTACCTCCTCGGGACTGCAGGATTGCGTTCGCTTCCGCTCACTCTGTGCCAGCTTGCAGAAATGCTCCTTCGCATTTCTGATTCAATAATTGCCGTGATCCACGGCACTCTGTCATGCGCTCGAACTTCGTTCTCATCCTGTCGTCCCAAGACAAAAAAACGAAACCACCAGAGGTGATTCCGTTTTTTAGATTGGTCGGGACTACAGG
>JAACFN010000105.1 GCA_009937455.1 Verrucomicrobiaceae bacterium
AAGCGACGCTTTTCACGGTCACAGACCAGTAAGCGAGGGGAGTCAAAACGAGTGTCGATACCAACGCCGTGGCAAGTGATGAATTTTTCTTTTTCCTGGCCGCGTCCACCAAAGGATTTAAGCAGTTTGCCGGCTTTATCAAATTTATGGATCAGGTTAGAGCCATACCCCATGCTGACAAAAATCGAGCCGTCAGGAGCTACGGCGATACCGGTGAGTCCTCTTGTGCCTCCAGGAATTTCGGCGGTGGCTTTGTTGGGAATGGTCATCACGACGTTGCCATCGAGATCGAGTTTGATAGCTCGCGGAGATATGCCTTTGCCTCCACTGAGTTGGGCGCCGTAGATGTATTGCTTGTCTCCCTCGGTGTGGATTTGCATGCCATGCATGCCTTTGATTGATGGGCTCATGGCCTTCACAAAGGTGCCATCAGGATTAAATACGCAGAGGGCCTTCGGGCCATCGCTGCTGACGTAGATGAGGCCCTCGTTGTCGACGACGACGCCGCCGTGGGTGGGCCCAAGATTTGAGCCATCGGGGATCTTGCCAAATCCGGGCACAGTTTCATAGCTGTAGGCTCCTTGGCCTACGCTGACAACGGTCATGAATGTCTTGTCGGACGGAGCATGGTGGTCAGTGCTTTGGTCAACATGAGGGTGACCATCGTGGGCCACGGCAAAGTGGGCAAGTGGGGTAAATGAGGCAAATGACAGAATGGCAATGGAGGTAATAGCGGGTGATTTCATGGATATTAGTGATCTGAATGAGTGATTATCTGAGTGAGATTTTTTCTATACGAAGCGTTCGAGGATGTTATTGCACCTTATTGAATGGCCAATAAACAATCAGTGGTCGTGGAGGCTTTTGTGGCTTTGATGATTGGCGCTGCAAATAATTATGGTTGGGCTACTGGAGCTGGCTGCCCTTGTGTCGCACGTTCTCCAGCGGTGCCGGTTGCAGGCAGCTTTGCTGGAGGTGGTGGCGGTGGGTCGAGAATATTGAGGATTGCCAGGGTGGTAAGCGATTCTGGAATACTGGGGATCATTTGGTTTGCCTGCCTGAGTATCTGAATAGCCATACGTTTGTTGCCAGCCCCGCGATGAATATCTGCCGTGTAGAGCCATTGGCGTAGCTGATCAGATTCTTTTAAGTGCTTTTTGCTAGCCGAATCAAAGAAAGCGATGGCGATTTTGTTATCTTTGTTGTGGCGGTGCCAAAGTCCTAGGTATTCGTAAATCCTGCCATTATTTTTGGCTGCAGCAGCTGTGCGAAGTTTTTTAATCAAGGTGTCCGGCTGCTTGCCCCAGCGCTCATTGGCAATACGGATGGCCCGATAGTCACGATCTTGATCGGCTATCTCTCCGCTGCCCTCTAGGTGCAAAAACGGGCGGTAAAGTGGGTCGCCGAGCACCACATTTTGCCATGATAAAGTAGGAGCAGCCATGTAGGCGGCCTCAACAAGAGAAAACCCTTTAATCAAGCGATCATGAAAAATATCCAAATGATGCGTGAGGTGTAAATAGGGCTCGTAAACATTGCCTATAGTAGCGGCGGCTCCTTTGGCGAGAATGGGGCCTGTCCAATGGCTGTTGGTGTCTCGCAGGTTACTGGCGCTAAAGGAATGAAGATGCATGGCCACAGCACCCTTGCGGAATTGAAAATGTTTGTTGAGTAGTGGCCCGTTACGATGTTTTGTATACCAGCCGTAATACAAAGCGGCATCACTCATGGGGTAGTTGGTCGTGAACGTTTGTTTGTTCCGGTCGACTACTGTTGGAATGCCCGTGAAAAAATTAAGTTCGGCAATGTTTTCAAGCCACTGGTCTCCGGAAGCGTAGCCGCCGCCTTTTTTTGCGATATCTATATAGCACATACCCCAAAGGCCGTGAGTTTCGGTAGAGACGGCATCATTAATCATGCGTTTGCAGATTTCATAACTGGGGCCGTCAACGCGGCCAACAAGAAGCATGATGGAGAGTTTTGCGCTTGCGAAAGATTGATCCTTTTTAAAGTAGGGGTTATTCAGTGGGCCTGCTGTCGGAATTCCCTGTATGCCCATCATGGCAAGTTCTGAATCGACAGAGGCTTCGTTGATATGGGCAAATTGAGGGCTCAGTTTGGCAGATTTGTCGGCCTGTTCGGCAGGAATCACCTCGCGTCCAATCTTGAAGGGAACGCCGCGCATGCAGACCACAGTGGTGATCTTGCACGTGGCAGGCATGATCGTGCCCTCAGCTGTGCGTCCCAATGTCCACCATCCACGTGCGCTAAATGCATTTCTTAGTGGGTCACGCAGGGAGGTGTTGTAGGCAATGCGGGAGATCTGGCCACGCTCTGGTAATGGGATGCCAACTAGGTTTTCCGCAGGGATATTGCGCATTTGAGCATAATGCTCAGCGAGATCCATGGACTCAGGGATATTACTGTTGTAGACCACGGCAACACTTTCCGGCGCAATGGGAGCTGCCTTTGTGACGAGGACAGAAAGTAAAAAAGCAGCAATGAATGTTTTCATAATATGAGACCGGGCAAATGGCCAACTGGAGATAGCATCAGATCATCTATGCATCAGCAGGAAAAGTCAGTTTCATGCCGTCATGGGCAAACTGAAAGTGCTCCGCAAGCTCACCCAAAGTCTGGTGCACGTCAAGCTCATGTGAAAGATGGGTCAGATATACCTGCTTGGCCCTCAGTTGGGTAGCGGTGGAGATCGATTCGCTCAGGTTCATGTGCGTTGGGTGTTCGCGCTTATGCAGAGAGTCAATAATGAGCACAGCGATATCCTCTAAAAGATGCCAGCTCTGTGGTGGAATGGTTTTGACGTCAGGGAGGTAAGCAATGGACGGCACACCAGGGTAATCAAATCGATACCCTTGGGTGTCGATATTGCCATGCTCCACAGGGATTGGGGTGATTATTAGTTTTCCCAGAGAGAAGGGCCCTTCGGTTTCATTGGCCTCAGGCCTAACATAGCCGCGGTTGTTGTTGCTGGGAAGAAAGGCCCACTGGTAGATTCGTTTTATTTCATCTAAGCATGCTGGGGAGCCATAAAGAGGAAGGGCTGCGTCGCGGCGCCAGCAGAAGGCTCGTAACTCGTCAAACCCGGTAATATGGTCAAGGTGCGCGTGGGTGTAGAGAACACCGTCTACTTGGGTAAGATTTTCACGAAGTGCTTGCTCACGAAGATCGGGCCCTGTATCAACAAGAATCGAATATTCGGGTGTCTGTAGATGAATCGAAGACCGTGTGCGTTTTAGTTTTGGATCATCTGAAGTGCAGACTTCACAACGGCACCCAATGATCGGAACACCAGTGGATGTACTCGTTCCAAGGAAAGTGAGGCAAATTTCAGGTTTCAACTTGGCTTTAGCTTTGCATAATTACACCCATAGCGCCAAGGAGATTGGTGAAAGAAGATCATGTTGAGTTTGCTCAAAGTAAAAAACCTCGCACTCGTTGATGAGTTGGAGTGGCATTTGGACACCGGTCTAGTAGGGGTAACGGGTGAGACAGGCGCAGGGAAATCTGTGATTGTTGGTGCCCTGAAGCTCGTATTGGGCGAGCGGGCCGATAAAGGATTGATCCGCACGGGCGAGAGCAGCTGTATCGTCGAGGCTGTTTTTGACTTGGCGAATGTGCCCCTCTTTAATGCGGTGCTGACTGAGGGTGGTTTAGAGCCATGTGAGGACGGACAACTGATTATTAAGCGGGTGATTGGGCAGTCTTCCAATAAACAATTTGTTAATAATTCACCGGCAACACTTAGCCTATTAAAAGGTCTTGGTGAGCATCTCGTTGATCTGCATGGTCCGCATGATCATCAGGGGCTATTGTCCACTGAGCGTCAGCTTGCGATGCTCGATGCCTACGCCGGGGTTACTGAGCTGTGTAGCAAATATCGCGCAAAGTGGCGAGCCTGGCGAGACAAGTCAGATGCCTTGGAAGATTTTCAAACAGCAGGCATGGCCGATGCAAGAGAACTGGATTTACTCTCACATCAGCTAGAAGAAATTGATGCAGCGGGTATTAACATCAGTGATGAGCATGAGCTGGAATCGACTTACCAGCGTGCATCCAATAGTTCACATCTGTCCGAATCACTGAGTAGAGCTTTAGCGCTTTTGAGTGGCAGTGATGATTCCTTGAATCATCAAATAGGACAGCTGCAGAAAGTAAGCCGTGATCTCGAAAAGTTGGATCCAGCGCTACGTGATACCCTCGAAGGGGTCGATAGAACGGCACTTGAGCTCCAGGAAATGGAATATGGTTTGGCGCAGTATCTTGAGGAGCTTAATACTGATCCAGCTGAGTTGCTGCGTCTTGAGGAGCGCATCAATATGCTTGAGTCACTCAAGAGGAAGTATGGTCCGTCTCTTGAAGATGTATTAGAGCACAGAGATGAAGTAGCCCAGCGCCTAGATAGGGTGGAAAACCGATCTGAGCATTTGCAGTGCCTTCAGGCAGAAGTTGATACAGCTCGTATTGAGACAGATGAGCTGGGCATACAGTTAAGTGATAAAAGGCGTCGCTTAGCTCCCAAGCTTGCCAAGGATATCGCTCACCACCTGAAGGAGCTCGGGTTTAAGCAGGCGGCTTTCGATGTGCGTTTAATGCCGCATACCAAGCCGAGCATGAGTGGCCTTGAAGACGTCGAATTTGAATTTGGCCCTAATCCAGGAGAGCCGATGAAGCCACTCAGACAAATTGCATCAAGTGGTGAAATTTCCCGTGTCATGCTTTCGGTTAAGAGCGCGCTTGCTCAACAAGATGCGACTCCGCTGATGGTCTTTGATGAAATCGATGCCAATGTGGGCGGGGAAATTGCACGAGCGGTCGGTTGTAAAATGGCGCGACTTGGTGAACAGCATCAAGTGGTTTCGATCACCCATTTCCCACAAGTAGCAGCTGTTGCTGCGCATCACTTTGTTGTCAGTAAAGATGTGGAATCTGGCAGAACGTGCTCGCGCTTGGTGAGAGTAAGCGGAGAGGAACGTATTAATGAGCTTGTTCGTATGCTCGGTGGAGGCGGTGAGCAGGCGCGAGCAATGGCAGAGAGCCTACTGGAATAGACGAACTTTGGGTGAACTGTGTGCGGACTGTGTGCGGACTGTGTGCGGACTGTGGCTGGCCTGTAAGTAGCTGAGCCCGCGATGGCAGTCATTAGCGCAGAGCTGGTGAAATGACGGTTTTGAAAAGGAGGGAAAAATTTGCCCGTGGCTCCATTTCTCCGATAGCTTCTAATACCTCGAGCTCCCATGCTTCCATGGTGCCTAGCTGGTAGGTGTCAAAATCTACCTGACTGTGAAAACCGTCAGAAGCGGTTATTTCGACCGTATGACTACCATTCGAGAATATGCCGTTCTGGAAGCTCATCGTGACAGGGTCTCCCACACTCTCCTTATTAGAATCTCGAAAGTAGAAGCGAAGCGCACCCGATGAAGAATCTTTCCTCAGTGTGATCGTGGCAGCAGGAATAGCCACGGCTCCTATTTTAATGCCAGGAGTGTCACCGCATCTTTTCCAGTAGCTTGAGAAGTTTGAGATGGTGGCGTAGGCCCCCCTCGAAGGCAATTCTACATCTCGGTTGCCACCAGCTAGATGGTTTTTTTGTTTGAGCCAAAATCCCGCCCAAACGGTAAGGCATAAAAAAATAAAGGCTATCGATACAAGGGCGATCTTTTCTGGCCGACTCAGTGATAGCTTGTTCTGGATGGCGGTGATCAATTTAGACCAGGGTATTGAGCGCCGACGCCGAGTCGCATTTTGGCGGTGCTTGTCGCCAAGGTCTAGCCATTCACCCTTATGAGAATCACTGACTTCAAAATATTCATCGGATACTTGATCCTTTTTTTGGGTATCCATGGTCAT
>JAACFN010000106.1 GCA_009937455.1 Verrucomicrobiaceae bacterium
GGCACGAGAATGTCCTTGCCGATAATGTGTATACTAGCAGGCCAGAGTTTCTCGAAATCTGGCAGGCTGCTATCTACTGCTTTGTTATAGCCTGCAAACGAGATGTAGTTGATGAGGGCATCAAACCAGACGAAGGTGACAAAATCTGAGTCAAACGGCAGTTCTATGCCCCAACGTAGTCGTTCTTTGGGGCGGGAAATACAGAGGTCAGTATCGATGGATCGCTCGATGGCATTGAGCACATCGGCCTTCCTGAAATGAGGGATGACAAAATCTTCCTGAGACTCTACCAGATTCTTGAGCCATGAAACGTGATCGCTGAGCTTGAAGTAGTAATTTTCCTCGTCACGTTCCTCAACTTCACCCCATTCTTCGCCGAATTCACCATCCTCATTGCGCTCTTTGTCCGTGAGGAACTGCTCCTGGCGGATTGAGTAATGACCGGTGTAGCGTTTTTTGTAGATTTGGCCCTCGTCGTAAAGCTTCTGCAGGATGCCTTGAACGCAGGATTGGTGCTCCGAGTTGGTGGTTTCAGCCCAGCCATCATATTCTAGGCCGAGCTTATCCCACGCATTGAGAAAACCTTTGGTGACACGCTTGACGTAGGTTGCTGGATTGACACCGTCTTTTTCTGCTGTCTGCTGGACTTTTTGGCCGTGTTGGTCGACTCCAGTGAGGAAATAGACTTCTTCTCCGCGTAAGCGTTGGTAGCGAGCGATTACATCTGCCAGCACTTTTTCATACGCGTGGCCGATGTGAGGGGCGCCATTCGTATAGTCGATGGCAGTTGTCAGATAAAACACTGGAGGAACAATGGTGAAGGGTAGCTGCTGGGCGACTTACTGGCCTTCAACCGCGAGACCTTTGACGTCGGCTTCTTGGTACTGCTGCTGAAGCCAGTTGAGGAAAGCAATCATCATGATTTGATTTTTGCCATTATTGATGACGGACTCGATGCGCTGCTTGCTTTCTTCTGTATCCTCTACTTCACGACTAATGAGATAAAAGAAAAGGGAGCGGTCATTCTCATCGATTGTTTCTGAGAGGTCTCCAGGATTGAGTCCGCTCGCTTTTTGATGCAGCAAACGGTAACTTGGGTCCTTACTTTGAGTTTCACGATCATTGATGGTGAAGGGGCCAATTTGAACTGGGGTGAGGCCTTGTTCTTTGGCGGCCTCATCAAAGCTCTTGCCTGATTTTACGAGCTCGGCAGTGGCGGCGCGCGCAGCTTGAGCCGCTTCTTTTACCTTGATTGAGCCATTTTCTGAAACCAGTTGGGCACGTGCTGCTCCTCTGGCTGCGGTATAGTCAAGCAAGGTAGGCTCAACGACTTCTTCAAGGGTGAAGACAATCCAGCCGTGCTCACCAACAGGGAGCGCATCTGATACGAGGTCGTAGGGGTCTTGGGATGCAGTGCTGTGTCCAAAGATGAAATCGGCTATCGTTTTGCCTTTGTTGAAGTTTCCTCGCAGCTTAAGTGCGGCTATTTCTTTCGGCAGCTTTGAACGTGAAAACAAGCTTGTTTCTATAATCTGGCGATTGCGTTTGGTGATAATAGCGGCGAAATCGAGTGGCTTTTTCTCTTCCTCACTGTTGTAGATCTCTTGGGAAATCTGATCTATTTCCTTTTGGATAGAGCGTGCATCCTGGGCCCTTTTGTCAGCCAATTGAGCCTTCACTTGGGCTTCTGCGTCTAGACGGGCTTGTTCGGCCTCTGCGTGGGCTTTTTTCTGCTCCTCGGTAGCATCGGCGGGCAGGGTAGCTGGTGATGATTTGACCTGAGTCTCAGGAGGGAGAGTCAATAAGATGTAGTTGATGCGACGTTGTTCCTCTGTCTTGTAGGCGTCTTGGTGCGTGTCCCAGTAAGCTTTGATTTCCTCTTCGCTTGGTTGCTCTTTCTCGACGAAGTCATCACGGTTGAAAACGACACGAGAAATTGAAACTGCCTGCATTTGTGCCTCGAGTAGATCCTGTGCTGCCTGGCGAGGCACGAGTAAACCACCACCTACAATCTCGATAATTTTGTTGAGGCAAAGGCTCTCGTGAACAATCTCACGCAAGTCCTTTTCGGTCATGCCCAGTCTGCCAAGGCGCTTCTCGATGAAGCTGGCATACTTCGCATTGTCAAATTTCCCCTCACTCGAAAAGCTGGGTGATGACATGATAGCAGTGTTGATTTCCTCATCGCTGGCGCGCACGCCCATGCTTTGCATCGCTTGTTGGATAATGATTCGGTTACTGATGAAGCGATTGAAGTCATCTGCTTTGAGGTTGCGTCCCATGGTGCGGTAGTAATTGGGATAACCGTATTGCAATAGTTGCATGGCTTGCTGAAGCTGGGGAGCATCAGGTACGATGAGGAAGTTAACATACAGGTGAAGCCCGGCTTCTGATGCAAGTTGAAGTGTGCTGTCTCCCATGCGGCGATATTCCTGCTGGTCGAGGATGCGGCCATTGGCCTCGAGCACTGTGGGTCCAGAGCCCATGCCACCACCGCCACCGCCTGAGATGTCATTCATGGTGAATAAAAAACCTGCAGCAAGCAGGATGAAGACGGCGGCCATAAGACCGGTGTATTTACGCATGTTCTCAATCATTATAGAAAATATGAATTGTGTTGGTGATCTGCCTCTGCAGAGCGGCCGGCAACTTAGTGGGAGATTGCCAGAGTAGCAATACTAAAGCCTCGATTTTAGCTGGAAAACGATAATTTCCAGCCAGCGGGGAAAAGAAGAACCCTAGTAAGAAAACTTACTAGGGCTCAAGATGGATCCTCTAGGCTATTGTGCGCATGGCGTTCAACGGCTTTCGGGCATAGACTATGAATGAACTATGAATAAACTGAAAATGAACTATGAATTAAAAATTGAACCATCTTTCTTATTGGAGGGAATTAATACAGAAGAACTGCTATTCCAATATATGTAGACTATCGAAGACGCTATTTGTTCGAATCTTTCTGTAGATTTTTTAAGTTGCTTGATATCTGACCTATTTAAAGGGGTTTGAGCTGTTCGCTCATAGGCTGCAGCCAGAGCGCAGAGCATAAGAGCTGGTGACATAATATTGGCTTGATTGTGTGCCTTGCCTGGATTTCTGTAATCCCCATGCAATTCAGCAACGTATCAGCAGAGGCAAAAGCCAATATCTATTTTGACGGTAAGGTCGTCTCTCACAGCATCAAACTAGAGGATGGTTCTCCAAAGACCTTTGGTATTATTTATCCGGGTTCTTATCACTTTAATACAGATTCTGCAGAGCGGATGGAAATTACCGATGGTACCTGCCTTGTGAAATTAGATGGTGTTGATGGCAGCGATCATTTTAATGCCGGTGAGTACTTTGATGTTCCTGCTAGCTCAGGTTTCAGCATCGAGGTCACCGAGGGCATTTGCCAGTATATCTGCTCTTACTGATTTAATACCCAGTCATACTCACGAGCGATTTGCTCTTCGATGGGTATTTGCAGTTCGCTTGGGAGAACACCCCATGTGTAGGTTTCAATTTCTACATGACTGCAAAAATCTGGATTTGATTTCAGGTAATTGATGGCGTCACTCGCATGCTGCTGAGTGGAATGAAGTGGCTCTGCGGGTGCTGCATACAGTGGTATGTGAAAGTGGACGCGGGCGAGCTCTGTATTCTTCATTTGCTCTGACGCGTTGAGGAATTCGGGGAGATCGGTGAAGCGCTTCAGCCTGCCGTCATGATTTCTGACAATGACCTGATGCAGGTAGGTGGGCTCATCAAAGCCGCGGATAGCCTCAATGGCATCAATGTCTGAGGGGTTGAACTCCAGAGCGGATGAAAGGTGCAGCTTTGAAATGCGTATGCCGGCAGCACGAAAGTGGCAGGTGTCGTAATTGATGCCGATACGTTTTTTGATGAGCTTGGTATCAGAGCAGAAACACAGCAGGCGCTCAAAAAATGCGATAGTTTCCTCGGTGTTTTCAAAATGGCCAAGAGGCTCAGGTTCTAATCCGAGGTGAAGGTCCCTCCCATATTGACTTGATAAATTCTCAATATACTGCGCGCAGGCTTCGAGGTGCGTGAAGATCGCGGCTTCATCCGCCTGGAATGCTTTAAAGGATCCGGGCAGAGTAGAGACTGAGCCTTCGACTCCCTCGGGGACAAGTTGGGCAATGATGGTGAACAGGTCTTTGGTATATCGGAGCCTCTCGCTACTTGTCCAATCTGGCTGGTAGACTTTTTCCTTCACGAATACGTAGCAGTTCTCATCCTCTAGCCACAATTTAAACTGAGCTAGGTGATCGCCTTCGAGCAGTTCGGTAGCTGCACGAGCAGATAGCCTGAGTCCGATGGCGTACGGTGCATTGGCAGGTGAGACATGATCTCTGACCTGCAGTGTGTGAGTTTTGAGAACGTGTAATGTCTCAGCCCAGCTCTCTGCGGGGTGAATATTAGTGCAGTAGGCTAGATGAGCCCCTGGAAGCTTAGCGGATTTCACAGAGACTCTACGTTACGGAGGTCGAGGATCTTAACGACATTAGCGTAAGAGTCTCTGAAAAAGAATAGGGCGTGACGACCAAGGATTTTGACTTCAATAGTTCTGCCACGTGGATCTGCAAAGCGGTAGTTGCCAACGATTTCTGGGTTAGATTGCAATCGCCCAAGAAAGACTTCGATGGGCGCTTGTTGGCCCAGTTTTTTGAGGTGGTCAGCAACGTGATTGTGCAGATAAACTAAGGTGTTAGTCATTGTCAGGAGATGCTTTGATGCTTTTTAAGGTTTGCCAGTTTTCGGGGTCAGAGTCCTCGACGCGTTTGTGAAGACTGGGCATGACAAGGCTGTTGCGCTTTAGGCGCTCGACCAGAAGGAAGCCTGCGACGTGGTCCTGGTCTTCTGCGGACAGCTGACTAAGGCTTTCCTTGATTTGCTCAAGTTCTGAGAGGTTCATGGCGTCTTTAGAGGGAGAAGTTGGGGGATTGGCTGAGGAATTTTACGGGATTGTCGTAGACCACTTTGTGAATCGTTTCTTGAGAGTGTTGCCGCTTTTTCATTTCCTGCATGCATTTAGCAACGGCTAAGGGGTCTGAGATACCCCAGTCACAGGCTGAATTCATCCAGATGTTTTCCATGCCGAAATTTTCAAGGATGTCCACGGCTCTGGGCAGGGTGCACTTAGACTCAGGGTAGAGCGTCATGCCGGCCCAAAAGCCTGCATCAAGCACTATGCCGGCAGTGTGTTCTTCAACGTGGTCGATGATGACTTTGCTGGGATCTACATGAGCGTTTTTAAGTGCGTCGATAATGAGGCGGGTGCCCTTGAGCTTGTCTTCGAGGTGAGGGGTATGGATCAGAATGGGTAAGTCGTGTTTTTGAGCGATAGCGACATGCTCTTCAAAAATAGTGAGCTCACTGATGGTGTTTTTGTTTAAGCCTATTTCACCAATGCCAAGGACAGTAGGGGCATCGAGAAATTCAGGGATGATGGCCATGACCTCTCGAGCAAATCCAGAGTCTTCAGCTTCCTTTGGGTTAATGCATAACCAGCAGAAATGTTTGATGCCGAATTTTGCAGCGCGCTGCGGCTCATACTCGGTGAGCTGACGGTAGTAGTCATGGAATCCTTGTGCTGAGCTGCGGTCAAAGCCGGCCCAAAAGGCAGGCTCACAAATAGCCTCGCAACCGGCAATGGCCATCGCCTGGTAGTCATCCGTGGTGCGGCTCACCATGTGAGCGTGTGGTTCAATATAGGGCATTGAGTAGTATAGTTGGTTTAGTTGCCGGCCTGCTTGTTGGGCGCGCCAAAGGCTCCTTGGATGATGGCTTTGGGAATCGGTTCTACCGTTTGATCAGACAATGTATTGAGAACAGCTTGTGCGCGTGACTGATCACCAGGTTTGAGCATGGCATCAAGGGCTTCATGGAAGCCATCAAAGCGATAGTCGGCATCACCGTCGAAACGATCCATTCGGTCCAAGAACGCAGCGATATCAATTAATTTGCAGCGTGCATCCATGAAGTAAAGGTCGAGGATATCTTGTTTGCTGGGCATATACCTACGCTAATAGATAATTACTAAATTCCAAATGCCAAATTCAGTTTCCAAATTTATATTTTGATATAAGAATACGGCATGCAGGATATTGACGAACGTGACCTCGGGCTACAGCCACTGGATAAGATGATGGATGAATGGGGTCTGGATAATCACCAGTTGGTAGAAGTTTCTACCGAACAGCTAACCCATAAGCAGGTTCAGAAGGCAAGAAAGGGGCGGCGCCTAACACTGAAAATGATGCAGAAAGTCACTAGGGCATTCAATGTGGCTATTTGGGGCGAGCT
This sequence comes from Verrucomicrobiaceae bacterium, assembly GCA_009937455.1. Taxonomy (GTDB): domain Bacteria; phylum Verrucomicrobiota; class Verrucomicrobiia; order Verrucomicrobiales; family Akkermansiaceae; genus Oceaniferula. The sequence goes on from JAACFN010000106.1 coordinate 6,310, forward strand.
CAGCGATGAGCAAAAAGAAGCTTATTATGAGTATATGCATCGTGATCTGTTTAGTTATGCCAAAGGCTATGATGCTGATTGGGTAGATCCCAATCAATCGATTCAAGAAGAGCTCAAAAGCTGAAGGCGGCGATGAAGGTCGACTACCTTATCATTGGTCAAGGCTTAGCTGGGAGTACGCTTGCCGTCGAGTTACTGAGACGCGGGCGCTCTGTTCTTGTCGTCGATCGTCAGGATGGCACGGGATCGACGCGGATTGCGGCAGGCTTGATCACGCCGCTGACGGGGAGGGGGATGAACCCAGCATGGCGACAGCAGTATTATCTGCCGAAGGCGGTGGCATTTTATCATGGCTTAGAGAGGGAAAGCGGCCGTAAATTCTATCATCCTACGCCTGTTGTTCGTGTTTTTGCTTCTGAGAAGGAACGTGAAAAATGGCGGGGCAAAACAGATGAGCAGCATCAATGGGCGCATGAACTCGATGAGCTTGATGGGCCTTTTCAGTATCAATATGGAGGCATTGAAATGCCAGATGGTGCATGGCTGGATACCCTTGCTTTCTTGCATGTGGTCCAGGATAAGTTAATTGATACTGGTTCTTGGCGGCAGGCTGCCTTTGCTGAGGAGGATGTCTCTTTTGTCGATGGTCTGGTAGAATGGCAGGACGTGGTAGCAGACAAAATCATTTTGTGCCAAGGTGCCTATGGCTTGGATAATGTGGATGGCTACAAAGGTTGGTTTTCCTATATGCATCATCGCAGTGCCAAAGGTGAGATTTTGAATGTCTGGATTGACGGTCTCGATGACGCACGACGTTATCACTGCCAAGGCTGGTTGGCGCCTCGAGGTGGAGGCATGTGGAAGGCGGGGTCGAATTATGATTGGAAACATATGGATGCTAACCCGACAGATGCGGGTAAATCTGACGTGCTAGAAAAACTGAACACATGGGTGAAACTAGGTCCGGGTAAGGACGTGCCCATGGAAGTGATCGATCACGAAGCCGGCATCAGGCCCATCATAAGAAACAGTAGGCCGGTTGTCGGCTTTCATCCGGAGATGCCTCAGGTCGGTTTTTTCAACGGGTTGGGATCTAAAGGCTCATTGATGGCTCCGGCTGTCGCAGAGCATTTTGCGGCTTATCTGTGTGGCGAATCGGAACTGGATGAGGAGCTGGGGCTTCCAGAATAAGTGTATTCTTTTTGGATCTGAGCGATATCATTGTAGAAAGATGATTCTAGAAAAAAGCATAGAGGGCAGTTTGTTGCTGCAAGCTCACGACTTGGTTCTTGATGTAGTAGAGCATGGCGATGCTGCGGTGGATGCAACGCTAGGTAATGGTCATGACACCTTGTTCCTAGCGCGTTGTGTTGGGAGCGCGGGAAAGGTTTTTGGATTTGATGTTCAGCAGGCTGCTGTGGGAAATACACGCAAGCGCCTTGATGATGCTGGAGTCGATAGCGGCTGTTATGTGTTGTTCTGTGAGAGTCATGCTGACATGGCCCTACATATTAGCACTAAGGTGAAGGCGGTGATGTTTAATCTAGGCTATCTTCCAGGGGGAGATAAGAAAATGATCACTCAGGCTCATTCTACGGTGGCCGCTTTATCAGCAGCCATCGACCTGTTGTCCAGTGGCGGGATATTAACAGTGATGTGTTATCCGGGTCATGATGGGGGCGCTAATGAGGCAGGTCTGGTGACTGACTTCGTCAACGAGCTTGATGAGGACTACTGGATGGTTACGCGATACAGCCGAGCAGAGGCCCGGGCTTCGACGCCTTATCTATGGACGATCCATGATGTAAGCCAAAAAAACGGCCAACCCCCAGAGTGAGGGTTGACCGCAGATATTTGATGATGGCAGAGTCCTAGAAAGGTTTCCCTGCGAGAGGTTTGACTGCTTGTATGTTCATTCTGAATGGCGCAATCGCCTTGGCAACACTGTCCTGATCAAGCTCTCCAGCTTTAGCGAGGTGCAGGGTGATGCCGCGGTTGACGTATGCCGCAGTCACATTATCGAGTTTTTCTAAAGCCGCACGGGCTTTGTCGTTGGTGTCCGCTCATCCAGTGCCTGTTACAGCGAGCACGTAGCCAGCTTCAGGGACGATGATTTCATCTTTGTTGAATGAGACAAGAGTAAGAGACTTCCGGTTAAGGGACTGTTCTGTTTTACCTTTATCGAGTTCCTTGCCCTCCTTCATGATGACTGTAGCGCGAAGCCCAGAAAGAAGGATTTTGTCGACGCCGTCCTGTATTTTAATAGCCAAACTGGCTCGGTTGGAGATGCCTCATCCCTTGCCGCTCACTTGGACAAGGTATGCTGTTTTTGTGTTGGCAATGGCATCAGCCGCCTCCTCAGAGGTTGTTGCCTCGGCAACATTGGCATGCACAGTAGCCAACATCGGAAGCGCAGCGAGCCCGAAGGCAGCGATGCGTGCAGTTGTTGTTGTTCGTATGCTGGTTTTCATAATGTGATTTTTATAGTTGAGCTGTTACTGAGCTTAAATTGAAACATTTACTCGAGTAAAAGTGAAATTACATCGGTTTTTGTAGTCAGCAAGCAGAGAAATCAATTTTGTTGATCATACGTAGCTGGCTGCTCAGAGCTTACATAAAGTAGCTAGCTCACCTCAACAATCATGTTGATTTCTACGGATACATTGAGCGGTAGCGCCGCGGCACCCATTGCGGTGCGGGAATGAACCCCCTTATCACCGAAAATTTCAACAAGAAGGTCGGAGCAGCCATTGATGACCGCCGGATGTTGATGGAAATCAGGCTCTGAGTTGACAAAGCCGCCCACATTGACGATGCGAGTGACCTGATCGAGGTCTCCAATTTCTGCTTTGACCACAGCTAGGCGGTTCAGGGTGATGAGCCGGGCTGCCTGTTGAGCGGTTTCAACTGATGTGTCTGTTGGAACTTTGCCTAGGAAGGTGTCGTCATCCAGCGGCGGAATGCCTCCGGCAAGAAAGAGTAAGTTGCCGGAGCGCACGCAGTTGACATATGATCCGGCCGGCGCAGGAGCCTCAGGTAAAGTGTAGCCTAGTTCTTTGATTTTAGATTCGATCGAGGACATAGTATGGATCTGTATGCATTAATAATGGATGAGAGCAGCCACTAATCAGAGCTAGAAGATCTAACCGTGATGCTTGAGAGCTGCTGCTATAAACCCAGCGAAAATCGGGTGGGGGTGATTGGGCCTTGATTGGAATTCAGGGTGGAATTGAGCACCGATGAAAAATGGGTGATCGCTAATCTCAACGATTTCAACAAGTCCCTCAGGATCAGAAACGGCACTAATTTTCAGGCCGGCAGCTTCAATCTGCTCACGGTAAGCTGGGTTGAATTCATAGCGATGGCGATGACGCTCGCTGATCATGTCTTTTCCGTATAGTTGGTGGGCAATGGTGTCTTGGAGGATTTTTGAATCACTTGCTCCAAGGCGCATGGTCGCTCCCATATCCTCGACGCCCTGTTGTTCTTCTTGTAAGGAGATAACGGGATGCGGGCTTTCTTTGTCAAACTCGGTAGAGTTCGCTCCCGTCAACTGGCAGGCATTCCGGGCAAATTCAATGGTGGCAATCTGCATGCCTAAGCAGATACCAAAGTAGGGGATGCGATTTTCTCGTGCGTA
>JAACFN010000107.1 GCA_009937455.1 Verrucomicrobiaceae bacterium
TGCTGGTCCCAGGGGTTACCAGCGCCACCAGCACCGATACCGACGCTGGCGCAGGAGAGCTCGACGAAGCGCACACCGCGCTCGACGAGGCGGCGCGCCATAAGGCACTGGCGCGCGTACTCGGCCTTGTGCTCGTTCTTGCTATGAACGCCATACATTTCCTTGGTGGCATCGCTCTCTTTGCTGATGTCGGTGAGTTCCGGCACGGCCTCCTGCATGAGGTAGGCGGTCTCTGCGTTTTTGATCGAGGCGATCACAGCGTCTTTGGCAGCGATCCGGTCAGCGAAACCTCGGTCGAGTTTACCGATAAAATCGAGGGCGCGTCGCTGTTCGACTTTAAGCATCGCCGGGTTGATGTGTGGCACAGCCTGATCGTTTGAGATGTTGAAAATCGACCCCTGAGTGGTGGCGGGGAGAAACGCGTTACCGAACATACTGACGCCCCCGTGTGGGGTTTTGGCGCGCTGTGACTGCAGCACGACGTAGCCAGGGAGGTTTTGGTTCACGCTTCCAAGGCCGTAGGTGACCCAGGAGCCCACGCTCGGGTAGCCGAGAAAAGGGAAGCCGCTGTGCATGAAAAAATTCGCCTGCGCATGTTCGCTAAACTTGGCAGTCATGGAGCGGCAAATTGCGAGGTCGTCTGCACACTCGGCGATCTTCGGAAACATATTGGTCATCTCAAGACCGGATTCTCCGTAGGGTTTACTCTCCCACGGTGAAGCCATGATATCGCCATTGGCATCGAACTGGGTGCGTTCAAGTGTGACCGGCATCGGTTTTCCGTGGAGCTTATTGAGCAGCGGTTTCGGATCAAACGAATCAACATGAGAAACTCCTCCAGACATGTAGAGCAGGATCACTGACTTGGCCTTTGGTTTGTGGTGGCGGGTGATCTCAGCTGCTCTGGCAGTGTTGCCATTGAGCAGGCTTGAGAGTGCTAGCCCACTGACCCCCTTGGATGTGAGCTTCAGAAAGTCTCGGCGATTTTGGCTGCTAGTGTACATAAATCAGTTCTTTAGAGTTTAAGATAGCGTGCGTGATTTGGAAGAGCGGATCACCAGCATCACCAGCGAGATAGCTCAGGCAGGCGGCAAGCTCTTCAGGTCTTGCCTCGCGGGAATATGCCTGTTTGAAAATAGCTTGGATTCTTTCTTCATCAGTTTTCAGCTGCGGGATCCCCATGAGGCGCTGGCTCCACTGGGTTGCGGATTGCTTGGTAATCTCGCCGTTCATCAGCGTCAGTGCCTGGGCGGGAACGTTGGTCAAATTGCGCACGCCCACAGTGCTGATTGGAATCGGGTAGTTGAAGGCTTTCAGGAAAGGATTGAGCGAGTTGCGCTTTGCCCTGGTGTAGACAGCGCGTTGTTCGATGTCGTTGCGGGAGACGAAGCGAATGGTGTCCAGAATCGCCTCGGCATCCAGGCGACGCGGTGTGTAATAGGCTAGATAGAGATTGGAGGGATCCTTCTGCGCACTACTCTCTGATGCGCTGCTGGCGGAGCGGAAGGTGCGGCTCATCACCAGCTGTTTGATCGTGTGCTTCATCGACCAAGCGTTGTCACGCAGATCGCTGGCGAGGTAGTCGAGTAATTCTGGGTGCGTCGGTTCTTTACCAAGCCGCCCGAAGTTGTCAGCCGAGGCGACGATGCCACGACCAAATGTGTGGTGCCACAGGCGATTGACGATGACGCGTGGGGTGAGTGTATTTTGCTGATGCATCATGTCCCCTGCCAGCTGGCGACGCCCACTACCGGACTTGTAAGGCTTACTCGGGAACACCTCGAGAAAACCGCGCTCGACGGCTTCTTTTTCTTTCTTGTGATCACCGCGATCAAGCAAAGGTTGATCCCAGGGCTCAGCTTCGACAACACCAGGGGAGCGCACGGGCTTGCGGATTGCCGACTCAAGTTTGCGGTAGGATGTAATGCCGGACTTGAGATCAGCTGGTAGTTCGGCCACTTTGTTCGTAAGAAGATCACGGCTGACAAAAGCATGGATGAGCTGAGCTTGCTCGTCACTGGGTGTGCCGTCTTTCCAGGCAGTCACTGCTGCCTTCAATGTCTTGCGGTAGTGATCGAGTAATGTCTTGCGATCGGTGATCTCATCAAGCTCGCCGGGAAGAGCGACGATCGGTGCGCCGATCTCGCGCATTGAGTCATTGCCGGCGTAAACTTCAAACACACCAAACCACGAGCGTTCTGGCCCATCCTTTTTCTGGGAAGTGTTGTCGGCACCTGTGCTGATCTGATAGTATCCTTTTTCGCCGTTCCAGTATTTGTATTTGTTGAGGTTCACCCAATTGCGTTGTGGTTTGAGTCCGGGTGAGGGGTGCAAGCCGCCATGAGTGAGTGGATAGCTACGTATGGGGAAGCGGGCGAATGAGCCTGAGCCCATCGCGCGGATCGAGTTGCGCTCTCCCTTGGCGAGGTGGAAAACGGAGCTGAGGAAGCCGTTGTGCTTATCGGAGATCAGGTGGGAATAGATACCAGCCGGGTAGATGCCAGTGAAGGCCTTGTCTCCCCTGCCGGCAAGCGCGAAGGACCCAGCTGGGCTGACTTTCCCGCTGAGCCCTCGCGCAGGTCGGCGTAGAAGGTGGCGTTATCTTTAGCTCGTTGATTTTGCTCGATGCCTCTCTGGTATTGCTGGCGCATGGCTTGGAGCTGTGTCGCGACGCTTCCCGGTTTGGCATTTTTCAATTTAGCCCATGCACCGAGCGGATCCTTGTCAGTGACTTTCTCTAGTTTAGCATTCTCCAATTTCGCAATAGTCGTATCGATCTGAGAGAGCCAAAAGGCACCGAACTGCTTGCGGATTTTCTGTTTGAGTCCGGTGATCTCCTGTTTGTGCAGCTCTTGCAATTCCGGTGAATCGATATTCACGATGGCCGGGCGGCTACTGATCATGATGCCGTAGAATTTGTAGAAATCTTTCTGGCTGATCGGATCAAACTTATGGTTGTGGCAGCGTGCGCACGATACGGTGACGCCGAGGACTGCCTTGGAAACCACATCGATCTGGTTATCAGTGAAGGTGATCTGCTCGTCGTAGGCATCAGTCACTCCGAAACCGTGCGGCACCATACGCAGGTGGGCGGGGCCGATGGCCGACTCATTGAGGCCGAGCTTTTGGTTGATGCGAGGTTTTTCAAGCAGGTCACCCGCGAGGTGCTCGTGGATGAGTTGATCATAGGGAACATCGGCGTTGATCGCACGTATGACGTAGTCGCGGTACTGGGTCGCGTAGGGGACGTCCGGATCGCCCTCGCTACCATGTGATTCGGCGTATCGGAACCAGTCCATCCAGTAGCGTCCCCAGCGCTCGCCGTAATGTTTTGAGGCCAATAGCTTGTCAACGAGCTTTTCATAAGCGGCCTCGCTGGGATCTGTAACGAACGCATCGACGACTTCCGGCTTCGGCGGTAGTCCGGTGAGAATGAGGTGGAGACGGCGCACTAGGGTGTGCGCTGAGGCGGTGGATTGCGGCTGCAGGCCATTGGCCTTGAGCTTGGCGTAGACGAAACGGTCGATTGCGCTGCGGTTCCACTCCGGATGACTGGCTTCTGGTGGGGTGGCTTTTATGATCGGCTGGAATGACCACCACTCCTTGCGTTTTTCGCGTACCATCTCCCAGTTGACCTCACTTTTTAAGCCCTCCTTTGTTGGTTTTTTTAGTCGGGGATCAGGAGCGCCCATACGAATCCATTCTTCAAAATTCTCGACGATGGCATTCGCCAGTTTCGGCGATTTCGAGGGCATCGGCTCGACATCTTCCGCGTGCCGTATGGCTTTGATCAGCAGGCTCTCGGCCGGTTTTCCAGGCACGATAATATCGGCTTCCAGCAGTGCTGCCCTGTAATCGAGCGCCATATCGCCCTTCTTCTTGTCAACACTGTTGTGGCAATCGTAACAATTCTCGGCGAGGACCGGGCGGATCTTATTTTCAAAAAATTCGATCTGCGTCGCAGAGAGCTGCTCGGCATGTGCCATAGACAGGGAGAGAAGCACCAAGCTAATCTGCGCAACGATGACTGAGAATGATTTCATTTCAAGGTGACCTGCCTCTGCTCTCTATGCTGCTTATGCTTGGGGTCGATGCATTGCAACTCGAGCTCAGCAGTTGTTTCACTGAGCTTCATGTCGACCCAGCCATGGGCATGGCCTTTGCCAAAATAGTAGCTGACGGCTGGTTGGTTAATAAGATGGAGATGCTCACGTCGATCATACTGCCACTCATGGGTATGACCATAAAAATAGCCTCTGGCATGTTTTCGTTCGGCAAGTAGTTTCAGCAGGGATGGGCCATCGCGCATGCCCTTGATGGGGCGCACGCCTCGGTTGGGATACGGATTGAAGTGACCAAAGATAAGGGCTGGCTTATCTGCTCGTTGGTCGAGTTCTTTGGCGAGCCAGTCCAGCTGTTCTTCTCCCAAGACTCCCCTTTTCCCTGAATCCAAGAGGACGAGATTTGCGTGCGGCAGCTCAACTACGCCCGCCTGAACACCCATCTGCTCCTCCTTCAGAAACGGAAGTAATTTCCACAGGTTCTCACGATTGTCGTGATTGCCAATCGTCACATGAACGGTGATGCCCGCGGCACGAATCGGCTCAACAAGCCTGAGAAACTCTTTGTACTCGGATTCTTTACCATTACTGAGTGCACAGTCGCCGTTGACGATCAGCTGAGCGGGCCGAGGATTAAGTGCGAGTACGCTCTTGGCCGCCTCAGCAAGGCACACTGCCATGTTTACGCTTTCATGCTCATCCTCCTTGACCGGCGTGCCAGGCCACTTCGTTCCTGGGTAGACGCGATTGGGATCGGCACTGATATGAGTATCGGCTAGTAAAGCCACTCGATTCTGGTCCAAGCCAGCACCTTTACGATCTGCGGCGGCCATAGCATGAGGCGCCATGATCGCCGTGCCACCAAAAGCGAGCGAGCGCTTGATGAATTGACGACGAGTGATCGGCGGAAGAATGATGGGCATATTGAACTTGATTGGCTATGTCGGTCGAAATGACAAAGACCCTGTATCGACATAAATACCTTTAATGATACGCGGGCACACCCTTATTGTTTCAAACGCCGCATCCTCATTTTTTAGGATGCTTCAATCACCCCCTGCCAAGACGGCGGCCTGTGCCTAAGCCAAGTTGCCAGCAAAGAGCAATGCACTCACCAATGATTTGCTCATGGTCTTTTTAGATGCACTCTGAGAACTCACTTGGCGGCCTGCAGCGGATCCCACTTCTCACGGTATTCCATCTTCGCTCTACCCGTTTTCGCATCGATATCCAGTGGCAGAAAAAGATAGCGGGACTTGTCAATATCCGCCTTATCAGGGATCCACCACTGGTCACAGAGTGCCATCACGGTGTCGGATTCCTTGAGGTAAATGAGATCACTGACTTGCGAGCTCCAAGTCCTCTGCTCACTGATGTCTGCCTGCTTGGTCCATGTTCCCAGTGGGCTGTCTGCAGTGGCGCACTTGGTATCTGAGCCGGCCCAGCCATGCACACCAGAGGCGACGGCGATATACTTGCCACGGTGCTTGACCATGGCAGGCGCCTCACAGCCTCGATCAAATGGTTCTCTATTTCACTTTAGCGAGGTATTGGCTTTCGGCCTGGTTTTTGGAGCGTCACAAATAACGACGATATTCCCATCCACTTTGTAAGCGACTCCTGTGGCGGTGCAGACATGTTTTAGCGCCTGACCAAGAGAGACGTTACGTAGCATTAGTCTCTTTATTTTGCGCTCGCCGATGTCGGGTTCGCCTGGTCTTGAATGAATGACGATGTTGACGCCCTTGCGATTCACATCAGGCTCGGGGTCGAATTGTTGGGCACGTATGCGCAAGACTTTCACGCAGTCTGTCAGGGGCAAGTCGTAGTTATTAAGTTCGGGAATGATAATATGATTGAGCTTCTGCTTCACTTGCTCGGTGGCGGCAAGCTCCGCAGGTGTGGCGGCTTGCTGATCTGGGGCCAGCCCTGGTGTGATTACGACGATATTACCATCCACTTTGTAAGAGACTCCTGTGGCAGTGCAGACATGTTTTAGCGCCTCACCAAGGGAGACGTTACGTAGCATTAGTCTCTTTATTTTGCGCTCACCGATGTCGGGTTCGCCTGGCTTTCCATGAATGACGATGTTGACGCCCTTGCGATTCACATCAGGCTCAGGGTCAAGTTTTTGGGCATATGTGCGCAAGACTTTCACGCAGTCTGTCAGGGGCAAGTCGTAGTTATTAAGTTCGGGAATGATAATATTATTGAGCTTCTGCTTCACCTGCTCGGTGGCGGCAAGCTCCGCAGGTGTGGCGGCTTGCTGAGCAGATGACTCTGAAGCTAGCAGTGGGGCAAATGCTAATAGAACAATCATGTATTTAATTTTCATTACGTTTTTGTTAGGTGTTGGATATTTTTTCTGAGATAAGGTGATGGGCTTGAATGAGAGTAAAGCTCAGCGGGTTGCCGCGACTATTTAATTGGAGAAATCAATGCGTCGCCATTGGCTCAACGCCGTTTCTCCGTGTGGGCCGATTGCCCAGACCCGCCAGCGGTGTGGTTGCGCCCCAGCTCCAAAGGGAGCCCTCATTTTAATGACCCCATTCTCGCCTTGCTCGATCGCCTTTTTGGAAAACACGTCGAAGTTACTCAGATACCATTGATCAGTGCCTCTTGATCCCCACTGGGCCTCCACAACATATTTCACAGCATCATCCCCGCCGCCTACCCATGCAATATCAGGCATCTGGAGTCGTGACCGCCGCGCACCATCAGGTGGCGACAAGAGCTTAGGTGTTTCGATGGTGACGGATTCTTGCTCTTGCGGCTTTGCATTACGTAAGTCTCTCAGCATGTCCCAAATCCAAGGCTCGTGTCCGCCGACACCCCTCGTGGCGATCAGCTTCCACTCACCCTCATGCTCCCGCCGGAAGATGAAGAGAGTCCTTGTCTGGCCAAGTTGTGCCATCCGATCATCCTTACTGGGCGTGTCCACAGTCGCTGTTACCAGACCCAGCGCGAGGCGATCGGTTCCGGACACCCCAAAAGCCTTAACTTTCCCTACTTTCACCCCGCTTACCCTATCGCCCCAGAGTCGTTGAGGAAGGCTGTCGAAGTCGTCAGCCATTGCTTTAATGCTTGAGTCGTCTCCCGTAATTGAATCAGTGAAAGCGTCGATACATAGCTTCGAAACAGCGGCTTTCTCGTTGGGCGCCAGTTCAGGTATACTTTCTCGGGCGGAGGGGGGTAATTCTGGCTCCGTCACGCGAGTAGCAAGCGTCCTGGCCTTAGCATGATTACGCGATGTGTTGATCAGGTGATACATTCCTCCAAATCCCCGCATATCAATGAGTGATTTACGAATGATTTCTTTGGCCGCGATTCCAGTAAAAGTACCCAGTTTCGTGTCCATTGTGTAATTATTTGCGCTCATTCCCACGATAGCGCCATTATCGGCTTCCAAAAGGTCGGGTTCGGCGTGCTTTTCCACGGCAGCCCAAAACACTTTGTGAAAGTTCTTTGCTTCGAAAGACCGAACGGTCACTGCATGGCCCTGCTTCTTTGCTAGAGCCTCAAGATACCCCGGTACCAACTCAGGTGGGGTGTCGCCGCGGTGTGGAGAGCCGACTCTCCAGAGCACGATCGACCCCTTTGGTTCCGGCTCCGGCTCGCGATCAGCAAGCGACAAGGCCGTGGAGCGCTTCCACGTCACGATCTCGGTTTTATCGCGTAGATTGTTAGCTTTATCCAAAAAGCCAAGGCTCTCTATCAGGCTGTCGTCATTGAGCTTATAGATGAATGAGAAAGGCTTCATTGCCTCACCTTTGCGCTCTCCAATTGTTATCTGGCCAGCAGAGGTGGCATAAATGCAAACGGAGCCACGCTTGCTGAGTTTAACTGTGTGGGTGTGTCCGTAAACAGCTTTACCATCAACGAAGATGGCAAAGGTTTCCTTGTCGCCAACGATTTCTTTGACCCAGCGCTGATTATTCAGTTGGCGTGTCCATTTGCCTTGTAGCTTGGTGAGGTCTGTAAGGTTTTTTTCGGCTGCAGGTTCGCTCAACTCAGTTAACTGCTTCGTTTCATTTGCCCTCTTCGATTCTGGTGAAGTGGCTTTGCTGTCGGGGGAGGACTGACCTTCACCAAGCTCGCTCAACTCCGTTGACTGCTTCGCCTCCTTGGGCTCCATTATTATTGCATGTATCACGGGAAACGAAACCGCTTCTAAGATCAGGATGGCGATAGCCAGCTTCCCCAGCACGGTCTTCCGGCTGACTATTGCTGCAACAGCCGCGAACCGCACCTAGGTTAAATCCCCAGCTTACGACTGCAGCCAATAATGCTACCACACCCCACTGCAAGATCCTGGACTCTTTGTTAGTCGATATAGCGAAACTTTCGGGGTGTGACATGGTAGATAGAATACGCTTAATATGGTCCAGTTCATTTGATGTGTCGCCCGATTCTTCAAGCGCCACATCGATCTGCTCCTGTAAATGCAGAATGACTTCTTCGACCTCTTCCTCAGGTGCATGCTGCATATTTTTCCTTACTGCATTGAGATACTTGCCTATCTCGTTTTGTGTTGATTTTGAGTAGTTCATTTTTTTGCTTCTTTGTGACTGTTTTCGATATCACCTATTGATTGGTTGATGTCCTCGAGTGTTAGTTTCATTTGCTGCAGCTGCTCACGACCCTTTCCCGATAACGAGAGATACCTTCGGGGAGGTCCTTCGCTGGAAGAGACGACTCGTAGGGACAACTTGCCCTCTTTCTTCAGTCGCCCCAGGATCGGGTAGACCGTGCTTTCAGAAACCTGAAAAGAAGGATACTCGTTCAAGCGACGTACTAGGTTGAGCGCATAATTCTCCTCTGCATCAAGGAGAAGCAGAATCGCGTATTCGATAATTCCTTTACGGAGTTGTGTGATCCACTGTGCCATAG
>JAACFN010000008.1 GCA_009937455.1 Verrucomicrobiaceae bacterium
TATCTCCCTGCGAACTATATGCCGGAGGCTAGACTGCGTATATCAGCCTACAAGGAGCTAGCCGAGCTGATCTCACTTAAAGAACTCAAGGCTCTCAGAACACGCTGGCAGGATCGTTTTGGCAAGGCCCCACAGCCGGTAGTGAATCTACTACTGGCAACAGAACTTAAGCTTACAGCGGCCAAGGCCAACATTAGCAGTATTGAAATACGCGAGCAGCGACTCATGCTAACAAGAAACGGCAACTACATCTTCCTCACCGGCAAACGATTCCCTCGCCTCGACGCCACAAAGCCCTCTGGAAAAATCAAAGAAGCACTCGATATGCTGCAATCTATTTAAGCTCAAACAATCACCCTAATTTTACTGCTCCCAAACGACCAATCTCCAGTTGACGAGAACACAGATAGCCTCATATTTAGCTTTGACGCAGGTCATATTGAGCTATGAATTATAAGCAACAATATTGCTCGTCAAAGTGCCCGTCAAACATCTGACAACTCCATCTAAAAATCTAATAGATTCATATCATAGCCATCCCATGACTATTTTCAAAAAAGCATTTCACCTCTGCCTCACACCCCTTCTAACTCTTGCGCTTTTCAGCACAGATGCTTCAGCTCGTGAAGTGACTGGCATCGCAGCAAAGGTTAACGGCCGTGTCATTACCAAGAACGAGTTAAATTACCACCTCACCCCCTATCGGCAGCAACTCAGTGCATCCATGCCACGTAAAGGAGCGCAGTATAATGAGCTCATTAATAAGGCTCGCAATGAGATCCTAGACAGCCTCATCGAACGTGAGCTTATTCTTTCTGAGTTCAGAGTTCGCACCGGAGACCGCCAGTTCCCACCCTATGCCATCGACCAAGAAATCGATCGTCAGATCAGGTCACTCTACAACAACAACCGCTCTGAATTCAATAAATCGCTACGCCAAGCTGGTGTCACGCCTGCCCAACACCGCCGCGAGACAGAGAAGAAACTCATCGTGCAAGCCATGCGCTCCCAACAGTTCAAAAATGCGACTCCACCAATGCCCAGAGAGATTGCTGCTGAATACAACGAGCACAAATCAAAAATGCGTGACATCACCGGCGACGCACTGGAATACCACAAAATCTACATTGCCAAAACCAACCCATCAGACGCTCTGGTAACGCCAGAAACCCAACTACAGCTCGCAGAAGATATTGTAGCTCGCCTCAAAAAAGGTGAGGCCTTTGAAGGTTTGGCCAAAGAATACTCGGTAGACTCATACGCACAAGATGGCGGCAAGGTTGGTAAAACCAAACGCACCGACCTCTCTCCCGCATTCGCCGCCATTCTGATGGAAACACCAACAGGTGAAATCCTCGGCCCACTCGAAGACACCAGAGGCTACACCATTGTCCGACTCGACAAAAAACACCTCGGCCCTACTCCCACTCTGGAAGCAGTGAAGGGCAGAATGGAATCTCGAGTTCGCAGTCGTAAAAACAAAGACAAAAACGACCGCTGGATAGAGCGCCTTAAGGCGAATGCCATGATCGAGAAAAAAATTTAACAGACACTGAACACCCCTCATCCCGTGGAACCCAACTCAACACTCTTCGATCTCTCTGGCCAAGTTGCCGTTGTTATTGGCGGCACTGGCAATCTCTGTGGCACCATGGGTGTAGCACTTGCCCGTGCCGGCGCGGAGGTCATCTTAGTGGGCCGCAATCCTGAAAATGCCATCGACAAACTCGCCGCCATTGATGCGTTCGGCGGCAAATCTTGGTTCCACAAGGCGGATGTCAGTCAACGCCAGGAGATTGATGATTTACTTACTGCCGTGCTACTGCGTTCAGGAAAAGTCGATATTCTCGTCAATGGCGCTGGCCTTGGATCAGCTACCCCCTTCTTGGAAATCACCGAGGAGGAACTTACTTCGCTGATGGATATAAACTTCAAAAGCGTCTTCCGTGCCTGCCAGATCTTCGGCCAATTTTTCATCGATCACCATGAACCATGCAGCATCATCAACATGGGATCAATGGCGGGAACTATGCCTGTTTCAGGAGTCTTTGGCTATGCCGCCGCTAAAGCTGCGGTGCACAACCTCACCAAAAACCTAGCCCGTGAATGGGCCGAGTACGACATTCGGGTCAATACACTGGTGCCAGGTTTTTTCCCGTCCGCAGAGGCATCACAAAAAGGTGACGAGACACGTGCACTGGAAATTTTACGCCACACTCCCATGTCCCGCTTCGGCACTGCCGGCGAGCTGACAGGCGCTACACTTATGCTGGCTTCTAATAAGGCAGGCTCATTTATTACTGGTACGGAAATCACAGTCGATGGTGGCTTCTCCGCCATGACGATCTAGATAATTTCAAATCTCGGATTAAAATTTTGTCCATTGATTGTCTACATTCACATTCCCTTCTGCCACCGGATCTGCCCGTATTGCTCATTCTATAAGCACACTCCAGGGGGTACTGATCAACAGGCCTTCATCAAGGCAGTCATCGAAGAGGCCAGCCGTGCAAGCGCTGACCATCATCTTGCCGATATCACAACCCTCTATCTGGGTGGCGGAACGCCTTCGATGCTCTCGCCCAGTCACCTCACCGAGCTCTTCGAAGGCCTGCATGACGCTCTTCCTCTGGAGAACACTCATATCACCCTTGAAGCTAATCCAGCGACCTTCGGCGTAAGCAAAGCCAAGCTATTCAAAGAACTCGGGGTCAACCGAGTCTCGCTTGGCATCCAGTCTTTTGCAGCTCCCGTGCTTAAGACCCTCGGCCGGGAACACACACCCGAGGAAGCAGCGGAGGCCGTGCAGATTCTCCAACAAGCCGGGTTAGACGAGGTCAACATCGACCTCATGTTTTCCGTCCCAGGGCAAACAATCGAACACTGGCAGCACTCGCTAGACCAAGCCATCTCTCTAAACCCAGATCACATCTCGGCTTACAATCTCACCTACGAGGAGGACACTCCCTTTTTTGACAAGCTCCGTCATCACGAGGATCAGGATATCAATGCGGACATGTTTTCCCTTGCGGATGAGAAACTCATAGACGCCGGCTTCCTCCACTACGAAACCTCTAACTATGCTCGCCCCGGCAAAGAATCTCGTCACAACCTCGCCTACTGGAAAGGCGAAGACTACCTTGGACTAGGACCATCCGCAGTCTCCACTGTGGCTGCAAATCGCTGGACCAACCTACCTGATACTGCCCGCTACATCCAGGCGATCGCCACGCTAGGCCACGCTAAGTCAGATCAGGAAATCATTAGTCCTGAGGCATTCCGAACAGAGCGAATCGCCCTACTATTGAGAACCACCAAAGGCTTACCCGAGTGTTATTTATCTGACTCGCCGGATGGCAGCGCAGAGCAATTAATAGCCAACAAGCTCGCTAAAATAGAGGATCAGCACTTACGGCTCATTAACAATGGCCCAATGCTTGTTGATGCTATTGCAGCCGAGCTGCTTTGAGTTCTCGGCTGACAGCTTAGTCCTCAGTAGCCAAGGATTTAGCCTTAGCCTTGCCCCTTCTTTCAAGCAAAGCGCAGATCATGCCCATTAGACAAACGGAAGTCAGCAATCCGTAAAATCCCCATATGATACCCAGGCCATCAATAAAGCCATAGGAATGGAGGCCGGTGCTCAAGGAATTCACATGCCACCATGAGAAGGCCACAATGTTAGCACCAAAGACAGCGGCGACGTGTATCCCCCACTCACGAAGATAACCCGCAAGGCGTGCGTGGAGAACGACAAGACACCATAATACGATCATTAATGCCCCGTTTTCTTTAGGGTCCCAACCCCAGAATCTACCCCATGAATCGTTTGCCCAAATACCGCCAAGAACCGTTCCTATGAGACTGAAAAATAGGGTGAAGCAAACCATCCCGTAAGCGATACGCGTCATCGCCCGGCGGAAGTTTTTGTCTCCCTCATCAATACCAAGAACACGGGCGAAAAGATAAATAACTGAAAGGCCTCCAGCAGCTAGCCCCCCCATGTAACCGATAGTCACCGTGACCACGTGAGTGGATAACCAGAAATTAGATTTAAGAACAGCGACCAAGGGGTCCATGTGGTCATTGGCATCACCGATTTCGTAACGGCGCGCGAGGAACATGCAGGCCATTCCCATGAACACGGCAAGCCCTAGGGCTACCGCTCGTTTAGTAAGCAGCTCGACAAGTAATAAAACTAAAACCCCTGTAGCTCCAATGAACAGAATAGTATCGTATAGATTACCAATGGGAGAGCGCTCCATGATAATGGATCGGTGAGTAATGCCAGCGATCATCAGTCCGAGAGCAGCCAGGGCTAACAATGCCGCGAACTTCGTACATATCCTGCCCCCTCGGCTGCGTGGCGCCAACCAGCTGATCATAACAAAAACGAATGCTACGATGAAGATGACCAATGCTCGATAGAAGTAATTCCATTTACCATAAGCAACCTCAGATCCAAGCTGGCCAACCACCTTCGGATCCATGCGGTCATGGACAGACTTTTTCCAAGCAGCAAGTTGCTTGCTGAAGGCACTCTGTCCCTCATCACGTAGAGCAAGGCAGGTGTCCTCCATCATTTCCATATCGGAAATCAAGGCCTCGGCGTGAGCGCGTTTGCCCGTAAGCACTTGTTCGATACGCTTACCCACCGGCAGCCATTCCTCAGAGCCCTCAGCATAAGGAGGCAGCAAGCGAATATCCTCAGAAGCACGTGTCATTCTACGCTCAAGATCGCTAAATAAACTCATGATGCCGGGCGGCAACCGCTCTCCCTGAGGCTGCATTTCAAGCACCGCTTTGCGAAGTAGCGGAAAGGATCTCACCCAGTAGCTCATTCTCCTCATCCGCTCCTTGTCCATGGCAGGAGTGCCTTCTTGTATCTCGATATCAGCACGAGCAAAGTCCATGTGATAAAGCAAGCCCGAGAAAAGCCATATCTTCTCGCCAAGATCGACTGTGTCCCGCTGCTCGCTGGTCATCTTGGCCTTATTGGGCTGTTCTTTTCTGATCTTCTGCACTCTCGCAAGCAAGATGGTCGCTATCGGTTCTAGCTCGGCATAGCTGTAGCGATCTCGGCGGCCCTTATCTTTTACCACCTCTCTGATGACCTCGTTCTTACTGGCATTATCAATACCGGACAAACGCTGCACTTCCTCGGGCAAGTCACCAGTTGCCAGAGAGCTGATCACCTCTGAGTTATCTATTCGGAAAATGGGTAGCTTCCGCGCCAAGTCGCTGCGAAACAGACAATCCAGCATGAATTCTTCGGGGCTGATCTTAACCACTTCACCCTCGGCCTCAATTTTCATGCCTCGTGCCCCGTGCAGCTGCAGCATGGTGAAACCAGCCCAGGTAGAAAAAGGCTTAATGCGGCCACCGTCTTGCACGCTAATATCACGGGCAATATCAACCACATCGTCTTGCCAAAGCTCATAGCCTTCAATGACCCGAGGTTTTTCTGAGCTTACGTTGATCCTCAGAGTGTAGAGGCCATAACCGCCCAACAACAAAACTACCAAGATGAAGGCGATCCAACGCCCTATTTTTGAACGCCGCTTGCTATTGTTTTCTTTGCTCATGCCGTTGCCTGATCGGAGGTTGTCTCCTTATTTTTCGTTTTTGAAGATTTACCGACAAATCCTCCAAGCTTCATACCAAAGTGAATCGTGAGTCCCAAAATCGAAATATAGAGGCTGTATTTAGGCCACTGATCAGATGGGTTTTTGACGATAGCAAATCCAGACATAGGACGATCCCCGCTATCTTCCCACCTCGCCTGGTAGAGAGTGTAGCCACCGTAACGCATAGGTTCGTTCATCTTGATGCGGAAGCCCTGCTCCGAGCCATCGGCAATACGGGTTATATCACTTTGAAAGGTGCTTGGCTTTCGAGTTCCCGGGTAATATTCGCCAATCGATTTATCAAGCCGCACCTGAAAGGGCATAGGCCAGATCTCTCGCATCAAACGCAGACCATATACCTTGCCATCAACAGTAATCGTGCAGGCATTAGGATCTCCCCCATGAAGAACGAGGCGTGCTGTTTTTTCCTGCTCTCCTTCAACAAAAACATCCACATGGCAGCCGGCGAGATTGAGCTCCTCGGTCGGATTAGTTTCCAGCCACTGCAGCGCCCAGCCATCGACTTCGATGACATCTTTACCGGCATCCTCTTTATCAACCTTAACACGCGCAGAATTCCTCATCCATCCAGACACGTTGAGCTCAATGCCGAGTTCTGGAATTTCAAATACGCGAGATTGATCGGCAGCAAGGCTCTTAAGCTGCTCCGTAGGAAGAACATATGGTTTTTCTTTCTCCCCATTAACGATCTCGGCAACCTCAATAGTGTATTCCGTATAGCTCTGAGCGAAGTCAGATATATCACCTTGGTAAACTGCCATGATCCCCTCTTTGGAGTAATGATGGGAAACGAATCCAGCGATCAAGAGGCTAATCATACTAAAGTGAGAGATAATCACCCCAATATTTTTCCAACCCTTGCGGATCCGAAGAATACCTCCCAAAAAGAGATTCACAAATAAAACGGCACTGACGAGATAAGCACCAGGCAGCGGTAAGGAAACTGGCTTGCCATTGATCTTGGGTAACCAATCGAGTTCGGGCACAACATACCATGCTTCAGCGTCGTAGTAGCGTTTCTGAACCTCGTAGAGGCCTTTAGCGGGTTGCTCCAGTGTACTGAGCCACGTCAGGATCAGTAGGAGTAATAAACAGGTAACCGCTAACCCGAAACCCGAGAAAAAACGGAAGAGCCGAACGGGTATGGATGATGATGATTTAGCCACGAGATAGATCGTTAAATAAGCTTAGTTGGAATCGGCACTTCTAATACGTAGGCCCTCGCAGAATTTTATCAGCCTTTCCTGCTCCGCGGCGACGGCATCGGCAGCGCCCATCATTTTCACCGTGATCAACTGATCACCGAGAGCGACGATGACGCCCGCCAAACCTGCATCTTTACGTGCCGCTCGGCCCATACCCCCAGCAAAGTCTCCCGACGCAGTGACTAGGACCCCTTCCTGACCCAGCATCGCCACCTTAGCGAGCTCGTCAGCATTTTCTATCGCGGGCTTACCAAACTGACCAAGCCAGCGATTGATGTTTGGCATTAAACCTCCACGGCTCCGACCAACAAAAACCTCTCCACTGTCTCCGAAGCGGTAGTTTAACATCCTAAATTCTGTGCTGGGAACCTGACGCCATTCAGGAGGCATTACAGCAATAAGGGAATGATTACCCTGGTCGGCGACGGTAAGATCACGCCTCTCATTAACAACGATACGTTCCGCCTTGCGGCACGAGGCACAAAAAACAAGACTGAACATGCTTATACATAAGAGCCGAAGGCTGAAGGCAAACATGATTAGGCAGTAACCTCGCTTCTGTATGTTCGCAAGTGAAATCAATCCATAAATTGCACGACTTATGGGCTGGAAAATCATTAGAAATCTGTCACACCACCGTCATGACGTCCCGTGAACGATTCCTTGCCTCCATCCGCAGAGAGCCTACTGACCAAACTCCAGTCTGGGTGATGCGCCAAGCTGGGCGCTACCTGCCCGAATACCGAGCTCTGAAGGAGCAATACTCGTTCACAGAAATGGTCAAGTCTCCTGAGCTTGCCACTGAGGTCACCCTGCAGCCGCTCAAACGCTTCCCACTGGATGCCGCCATCATTTTCTCCGATATTCTTATTATTCCCGAAGCCCTGGGCCAACCCTATCACTTCCGTGAAGGTGGAGGTATCGGCATGGACTTCATTATCGACTCCGTGGATAAAATCAACGCCCTGGACGCATCCGACATCGAGGAAAAACTCGCCTACCTCCCGGCCGCCCTGCGTATGACTCGCAGTGCCATCGGCGAGGACAAAACCCTACTTGGTTTCGGTGGATCTCCTTGGACTCTCGCCGCCTACATGACCGAAGGTGGATCCCTCAAGGACCTCGCCGCGCTCAAAACACTCTATTACTCAGAACCTGCCACCTTTGAGCTGCTGATGGAGAAAATCACCTCTGCTGTTATCGACCTCTTCAAAATGGAAATTGAAGCCGGTGTCGATGCCCTCCAGATTTTTGATTCCGCTGGAGCCTTCTGCCCATCTTCCCACTACGAGGGAATGTCGCTAAAATGGATCAAACGCATCATCGACGCCCTGCCTGCCGACTTCCCCATCATCATTTTCGCCAAAGGCATGGCCCACCAGCGTGACGCCCTCGTTGGCACAGGCGCCAGTGTTCTGAGTATCGACTGGACCATAGATCTGCCCAGCTACTACGACGCCCTGCCAGACAACGTCTCTGTCCAAGGCAACCTTGACCCACTCATCCTCTCCTCCACACCAGACGTCGTTCGCCGTGAAACCACACGACTCCTTCAAGGTATGCAAGGCCGTCACGGCCACATTCTTAATCTCGGCCACGGCATCCTCCCCTCTGCTAAACCTGAGAATATGCAAGTGCTCTGCGATACCATCGCTGAGTTTGCCAGTTAGCCTATAGCTGGCGGACTAGCTCGATGAGCATGATTTCGTTTCCCTTGGTGGCCTAACTCCACTATGATGGGGACAACGAATAATCATTGATCATGCCTTCATCACCTCAAACAGATACAAGCCTTAACCACAAGCACCGTTGTCGCATCGTTCTCACGGGAGGACCAGGAGGCGGTAAAACCACCGCGGCGGATCTGTTCCGCAGAGAGATCGGCGAAGGTGTTGTCATCGTACCGGAGGCTGCGACGATGATGTTCAACGGCGGTTTCCCGCGGCACCAGCAGCAGGACTCTTTACAAGCCGTTCAGCGTGCCATCTACCATGTGCAGAGAAACCTCGAGGATATTCAAGCAACACAGTACCCTGAGCGCATCCTCCTCTGTGACCGTGGCACCATTGACGGAGCTGCATACTGGCCTGGCGATTCGAACATTTTTTTCGAACAACAAGACAGCAGTCTAGAACAAGAGCTCTCACGCTATGACGGCGTCATCTTCTTTGAAAGCGCTGCCGTAGGCGGCCTCGATATCGAAGGCGGCAACCCAGCACGCCTTGAGTCGATTCAACAAGCAGCAGCACTTGATAAAAAACTCTTCGAGCTTTGGTCCCAGCACCCGAACTTCGTCACGGTGCACCACAACAAAAGCTTCTTTCAAAAAATCTCCATCGGCCTCGCCATGCTGGAGGAGATGGTCACCAACCTGAAAAAAAACATGGGCCCCAGCCAGTAGCTGAGACCCATTGTTGAATTAATTGGGCGAGTATTGATACTCGGCGTTACGCCAAGTGGTTCGGGAAGTCCTCAACCTTCTCACAAGCAACCTGCTCCATTACCTGCTGAAGCTGACGCTTGAGCATGGTCAAAGTGTGGTCACCGCCATTTTTGCCAAGGGCTCCTACTCCATACATCGGTGTGCGTCCCATGAAGGTGAATGCAGCACCAGTAGCAAGTGCGGCTGCCACATCAGGACCACTGCGAATGCCGGAGTCCATCATGATGGTGATCTTGTCCTTGTAGCTAGCAACAAGATTGGCAAGTGGCACGATCGTTGACTGGCCTGAATCAAGCTGACGGCCACCATGGTTTGATACAATGATGCCATCGATACCTGCGCTAATCGCTTTTTCACAATCTTCAGGGTTAACAATACCCTTGATAACAATTTTACCCTGCCACTTGTCGCGAATAGCCTTAATGCGATCCTCGGTGAGTCTGCCAGAAAAGGTCTTGTTCATGAACATTCCAAGATGCTTCATGTTGAGACCTTTCGGGATATACTGCTTCATGGTTTGGAATTCAGGGGCACCTGCAAAAAGCTGACTGAATGACCACGTTGGATGGGTGCACATTTGAAACACATTACGCAGCGTCATCCGTGGCGGAATAGAGAGACCATTTTTGATTTCTTTAGGTCGGTAAGCAAAGGTAGGCGTATCAGCAAGAAGCACAAGAACGTCAGTTCCTGCTGCTGCCGAACGCTCTAACAATTTATCGCGAAGATCTTCCTCAGCTGGATGATACAACTGAAACCATGCATCGCCCTCGGTGATCTCAGCAACCTTTTCGATACTGGCTGTGCCTACGGTACTGAGAATGAAGGGGATATTGTGTGCCTTCGCTGCCGCCGCAAGGATCTCGCAGGAGTTCGGCCACATCAGGCCTTGTAGACCCACAGGTGCAATACCAAATGGAGCATCATAGGTTTTACCAAAAAGCTCCGTCTTCTGACTAGCCCCGGCATAATCCCTCAAGTAATACGGCTTTAGCTGCACATCGCGAATATCGCTGGTGTTGCGCTGGAGGTTAACCTCCGAGAAGCAGCCGCCATCGAGGTAATCGTAGGCAAAGCCCGGCATACGCTGTTTAGCGCGGGCTTTTAATGCTTCGATAGAGGGGTAGTTGGAATTAAATGACATAATAATATTTGTGTGACAGTTGGGTAGATCGTTAAAATGAAAGGTTTGATCGTTGGTTTAACCATAGAGAGGGCCGTAGTTGTCACAGGCGCGGAAGTCTCCACCTTCAGTGTCAGCAGTGCCGTGGGCATTCCATGATGATGGGCGGAAGATGCGCTCTTCACTAACGTTGTGCATGTAAACCGGGATACGCAGCATGGAGGCTAGTGTAATCAGGTCAGCACCAATCAAGCCGTAGCTCATCACACAGTGGTTCGCTCCCCAGTTATTCATGACTGAATAGGTGTCGCGGAAAGCTCCGCTGCCAGTAATGGTTGGGCAGAACCATGTGGTCGGCCAGCTCGGATTAGTGCGGTCATCAAGCACGTTGTGGACGTCCTCAGGAAGCTCGACGGTAACGCCCTCGGCAATCTGGAGCGCTGGTCCAAGACCCTTCACCAAATTGAGACGGGCGATGGTCGCAGGCATGCCACCCTTGGTCTTGTAACGCGTGCTCATACCGCCACCAGGGAAGTATTCGGTAATCGATGGGTGCCAAGTTGTGGAGTCGAGGCACGCTTGCATTTCCTCATCGGTGATTTCCCAGTGTGGCTTCATTGCAGGCTTACCATCTTTGCTCATCTCTCCGGTGCCATCGAGTGCGGCAGGACCTGAGTTGATCAGGTGAAGAAGTCCGTCGGCTGCGGGGCCTGAAAGCTCATGACCAGAAACACGCTTCACTGCGTCAGGTGACCAGTAAGTGCGTAGGTCAGCAAAAATCTGTGCTGTGTTGGTCAACAGGTGACCGAAGAGCATCGTCACCGCATTCAAGGCATCGTTCTCAGTAGCGAACTGGTATGGAGCACGCTTGCCGTTCCAGTCAAAGGATGTGGTCAAGATCGCCTCCATAAAGTCACCGTTAGGGTAGTGGTCTGTCCACTGACGCTGGCCTTGGAATCCTCCACAGATCGCATTGCGTCCCAGGGCTTCCTCGCCGTAGCCGAGCTCTGCAAGCTTCTCGTTACCCACCATCAGATCGCGGGTGATCAGGGCCATCTTAATGGATGTCTCCCACTCTTGATCAAGCTGCTCACGTGGACGCTGAGTTTCAGCGGAGTTGTAGTCCTTACCTTCTGGGCAATTTTTCTTCACCCAGGCAAAAGCCTTATCGTATTCTTCTTGATCGTAGATACCGCGCTCAAAGCGTCGTGCCAACTCGGTCATGTCGACCGCTTCGACACGGATGCCGAGATAATCTTGGAAGAAATCAGGATCAACCACTGAACCGGCGATCCCCATTGAGGTGCCACCGAGAGACAAGTAGGACTTGCCGCGCATCAAAGCGACAGAAATACCGGCTCGACAAAATGAGAGAATCTTGTGCGCAACGTCATCGGGAATGCTGGTGTCACTTGACTCCATGACATCACGTCCGTAGATGCCAAATGCAGGCAGTCCCTTCTGGGTGTGACCAGCAAGAGCAGCGGCGAGATAAACAGCACCTGGACGCTCCGTGCCATTGAAACCCCAAACCGCCTTAGGTGTATGCGGATCCATGTCCATGGTCTCAGAGCCATAGCACCAACATGGGGTGACGGTCAGAGACACACCAACATTTTCCTTGCGGAACTTATCAGCACAAGCTGCTGCCTCAGCCACTCCTCCGATACAGCTATCAGAAATGACACACTCGACTGCAGAACCGTCAGGGTAACAGAGGTTTTCAGAGATGAAGGCGGCTGTTGCCTTCGCCTGATTCATCGTCTGATCTTCCAATGACTCACGGACACCTCCTAGACGTCCGTCAATCGTAGGGCGGATGCCTATTTTAGGCATGTTGTCTTTATTAAATACAGTTTTCATAGCTGTGTTGTCTTATATAAATTACAAGTAATAGATTGTTTATGTTATGCGATTAGATTGAGAAATTTCTGATACGGCTCCTGCCAGTCTGCACTTGCCTGCGGGGTGTATGTAATCGTTTCCATGGATTTTGCAACAAGGGAGCGCCCTTCTGTGATATCTTTCAAATCTCCCGTTGCCACCATCTGAGTGATGATGTTTCCGCATGAGGTTGCTTCTACTGGTCCTGCAACGACTGGAATCCCCAAAGCGTCTGCCGTTGCCTGCGCCAATAAGGCGTTCTGAATACCACCCCCGCCAGCGTGGAGCTTATCAAAAGACCTACCGGTAACACCTTGGAGAGACTCCACCACCTGGCGATACTTGAGCGCAAGGCTCTCCGTAGCGACACGCAAGAGTTGCCCTTTGGTCTTTGGAACCACCTGACCCGTCCTTTCGCAAAACGCCTCAATTTTTTCAGGCATATCACCAGGGGTTGCAAACACCGGATCGTTGGGATCAATATAAGCGGTGTGTGGCTGAGCTTCCTCCGCCAGACGGGCAAGCTCTGCGTAACTCATTTCCTCACCACGCTCGGCCCAGTAACGACGGCATTCCTGAATGATCCAGAGGCCGGAAACATTGTGTAGCAAACGAGTCGTCTTATTCACTCCACCCTCATTGGAAAGCTTGGCTTCATAAGCTTCCGCCGATGTTACCGGCTTTTCTGATTCCACACCGAGAATCGACCATGTGCCAGACGAAAGCCATAAACCTCCACGCTCCATTGGTAATCCCGCTACAGCAGACGCAGTATCGTGCCCAGCCGATGCCACCACTTGTAGCTTGTGTGAAACGCCGGCTTTATCAGCAACCGCTTCCGTCAAAGGTCCCAAGACGGTGCCAGACGAGACGATGTCGCCAAACATTTTGCGTGGCAGCCCAAGAGCATCAATCACCTCCCAGGCCCAGTCCCGTTTGATCGGATCGTACAGCTGGCTGGTGCTAGTGACGGTGCGCTCGTTGGATTGCACCCCGCTAAGCCAATACGCCAGCAAGTCTGGGGTAAACAAAAGTCGGTCTGCGATATCAAAACAAGGGTTGTTTTTCACCCCCTCCGCGAGGAGGTGCAAGCTAGAGTTATAAAACGCAGGCTGCACACCTGTGCTTGCAAAAACACTTTCCATCGGCATACGGGATTCCATTTCCTCCTGCATTCCTTCAATGCGCGGGTCGCGGTATTGCCTGTGACCACCGAGCATATTACCCTGCGCATCCAATAAGGCATAATCACAACCCCAAGTATCTGCACCTATCGAAACAATAGCATCACCATATTTCTCATTCGCCTTCTGCAGGCCCTCAAGAATAGACTCAAAGAGACCGAGCGTATTCCAATAACAACCGCCATTAATTTCTACGCCGTTGTTGTCAAAACGATGAACCTCTTCCAGCTTAAGGGTGCCTCCATCATAGACGCCTGCCACGAGACGACCTGATCCTGCTCCTAGGTCAATAGCGATGTAAACTTGCATAATTTCGTTTTTACTGTGTTTTTCTTGGTTTTTTTGGTTTTAAAGTCAAGCTTTGATAATTTCGACGCCCATATTGTTCAATGATTCGAGTATACTGGGGTCCGCCTTCTTCGTTGTCACCAGACTTGTGAGCTGAGAGCATTGCGCAAAAAAGAAGGCTGATCTAGCGCCAATCTTTGAATCATCGGCAAGCAAACAGACATCCTCAGCGGCAGCAATGACATGCTCTTTAAACGCAGCTTGGCGTGAATTACCCTCGCTCACGCCCCTCTCGAGATCCAAGCCGTTGCCAGAAAAGAACATGCGATGAATATTGTATCGGTGCAGAGTTCGCTCTGCCACGAGCCCGATCATTGAGCGTGAGCGGCGCTCTAATAAGCCGCCCGTGCAGATTAAATCGATGTTTTCCACATCGGCAAGAGCCCCAACCACATCATGCGCGTTGGTGATCACCGTGTGATGAAAGCTTGGTAAATACTGGGTAATCGTCAGTGCCGTAGAGCTCGCATCAATAAAGATGGTCTCCCCCGGCTGAATTCTTTGTGCCGCAGCTTTTGCGATCGCGCTCTTAGCTTCTCGATTGATTAACTGCCTTTCGGTCAGCGACAACTCACGGATGACACGCTTCGACGGGATAGCCCCGCCGTGTGATCTGACCAAGAGACCTTGATGCTCGAGCAGTTCAAAATCCTTACGGATGGTCTCATCGGTAACATCGAGATCAGAGGCAACCTCTTTAGTGCGCAGAGAGCCGCGCTCCTTGAGTGCTTCGAGTATTTGGTGATGTCGTTCCGCTGCTAACATGGGCAATTAAAGGTGCAAAAAGGGCTAAGTCATTGAAGATTGGTCTTTTCCTTTGTTTTTCTTTGTTTCCTTAGCTTTTTCTGTGTTTTTTATTGACCTGTCAACCCTATCATGCAAAAAAGAGCACGTCATCCACAAAAATTCATGTCGTCTTCTCAACAAAAAAGCGTCCCAAGAGCAGTTATCGAACACATGGTTCGGGAGCAGGTATACCAAGAAATGGGCATCGATCTGCCCGCACAGGCCAAAGCACCAAAAGGTTTCGTCGTTAATATTAGTGCCCGTCACTGTCACCTAACTCAAGAAGCTGTCGAAGCTCTCTTCGGACCCGGTCACGAACTCACTCCTAACAAATGGCTCTATCAAGAAGGCGCCTATGCAGCCAAAGAGTCCGTAACCTTGATCGGCCCACGCAGCCGAGTCATCTCTAATCTTCGCATCCTCGGTCCATGCCGTGACCTCAACCAGGTCGAGCTTGCATTCACCGATGCCATCTCCCTTGGCTTTGATATTCCCATCCGCATGTCTGGTGATGTTGCAGGAACACCGGGCTGCATGCTCATGGGACCTAATGGATACTTTAAAATGGACGAAGGCGTGATCCGCGCCCAACCACACGTGCACATGCACCCTAACGATGCTGACTTTTATGATGTCAAACACCTCGACATCATGAAAATGAAAGTCCACAGCCCATGCTCAGTGACTTTTGACAACATCGTTGTGCGTGTCGACGAAAGCTTCAACTTAGAAGCCCACATCGACACCGATGAAGGCAACGCATGCGGCCTCAAACCAGACACCTTCTGTGAGCTTATTAAATAATCAGTCTCACAAAACACCACTAACCAACAACCAACAAACACAACCAACAATACCATGAGCAAAGCACTCGGAATGATTGAAACCAAAGGCTACGTCGGAAGCGTAGAGGCAGCAGACGCGATGGCCAAAGCCGCCAACGTCGAAATTACCAAACAAGTACAAATCGGAGCGGGATTTCTTACAATCCTCATCCAAGGAGATGTCGGCAGCGTTAAAGCAGCCGTTGACTCTGGAGCAGAAGCAGCTGGCCGCGTAGGTGAGCTCGTTAGCGCGCACGTCATTGCACGTCCAGCTCCAGAACTCCTCAAGCAATTTGATCTCTAATCTGATTAAATTTTTCTCAAAACAACTACTAACTAAATATTATCATGGCTAAACAAGCACTCGGAATAATTGAAGCAAAAGGACTCACATCACTGATTGAAGCATCAGACGCCGCTATCAAGGCAGCTGACGTAACAATGACTGGCTGGGACAAGATCGGTTCTGGTCTCGTCTGTGGATTCTTCACTGGTGACGTCGCCGCTGTCAAAGCTGGCGTAGACGCTGGTGCAGAAGCAGCAGCACAAGTTGGCGAAGTCAACTCCGTCCTCGTTATCCCACGCCCACACGAAGACCTCGGTCAAATGGGCCCATGGATTAAGTAAATCCTGATTGAACAATCACGACTCCTCGTAATCATGCACATCCTCATCGCCAACCTCGGTTCCACCTCATTCAAATACCGCCTCTATAAGATGGACGGTAAGAATGGTGATGTGATCGCTTCAGGCGGCTTTGAGCGTGTCACCAATCACGAAGAAGTCATCAATCAAGCCCTGGCCGAACTTATCGACCAAGGCAATCTAAACTCAATCAACGACATTGATGCCGTTGGTTTTAAAACCGTGCTCGGCAAAGATCTGAGCGGTTGTGTTGATGCTGATGATACGGTCATCGCTGCGCTTGAGGGCTTCCGTGAGGTAGCCCCAGCGCATAACCCTCCTTACGCTGAGGGCATCCGCCAATTCCGCCAAATTCTTCCCGATGCGCGCCTCGTTGCACTCTTTGAGACCGCCTTTTACCAGTGGGTTCCACAAGCAGCTTCCCGATACGCCGTTCCTAAGGAGTGGCATGATGCGGGTATTCGCCGCTATGGCTTCCATGGTGCCAGCCACAAATACGTCGCCGAACGCTCAGCTGAGCTGATGGGCCGTGAAGATGTGGCTGAATCCGTACGCGGTCTCTACGTAGACGGACCCCAAGAGGTTTCTGGAGAGCCACTGCGTGTGGTCTCTTTCCACCTCGGTGGCAGTAGCTCTGTTACAGGTATCCGCAATGGCATTGCCATCGGCACCAGCATGGGATTCTCCCCACAGAGTGGCCTCCCCCAAAACAATCGTGTCGGCGACCTCGACTCAGGTGCCCTGCCCTATGCCACCAAAGCACTGGGTATCACTATGGAAGAGGCCGAGCGCCAGCTTACTAAAGAATCAGGTCTGCAAGGAGTATCCGGAGTCAGTAATGATCTTCGCGACATCTGCGACGCTGCAGCAGGCGGCAACAATGACGCCCAACTCGCGCTCGACATGCTCGTTGATTCAGCACGCCACTGGGCCTCTAGCTTTCTCTTCGAACTTGGCGGTCTCGACACCATCGTCTTCACCGCCGGCATCGGTGAAAACAACCCGTGGCTCCGCACTGCCATTTGTGCCGGGCTTGAAAACTTCGGCGTTACAATCGACGAGGCAAAGAATGCTGCATGCATGGCAAGTGAAGCCGTCATCAGCTCTGACAACTCTCAAGTAAAAATCATCGTAATCCCCGCTAACGAAGAGCTCGTTCTCGCCCGAGAGGTGCACCGCAAAATAAGCTAAGCACTCACCGGCCCAATAACGAACTACTTCCCCCAAACAATTTCTACCAACTAACCAAACAAACTAACAAACAAACCAAATAATACCATGGCTAAACAAGCAATAGGAATACTCGAAACCCGCGGCCTCGCAGGCCTTGTCAACGGCACTGACGCTATGCTCAAAGCAGCAAACGTCACACTTGCTGGACCCATGCGCCAAATCGGCAGCGCAATGTGCAACGTCGTCGTCGAAGGTGACGTCGCCGCTGTCAAAGCCGCTATCGACGCAGGTGCAGCTGCAGCAGAACAAATTGGTGAAGTCCTCAGTGCTCACGTCATTGCACGTCCTGATGCCGCCACCTCTGATGTATTGCCCAAGCGCGCTGCTAAAAAGTAAGCTGATTATTGGCCAATAATGGTCAAGTAATCGGTCTCTTAGCAGACACTTGCACACATCGTTCAAATCCATCACTCATACCAATACCATGTTTCTCGCAGAAGTTATCGGCCACGTCGTCGCAACAAAAAAAGACGACAGCATGCGGGGCAAAAAGCTATTTTTGCTACGCCCTCAGCTTATAGATGAAAATAACCCCGCTGCATTCCGCAACGGTGTTAACACTATCGTAGCCGTTGACAATGTGGGTGCAGGTGAAGGTGATCTAGTGATGTTTTGCCAAGGCAGCTCTGCACGTCAGGCTGCCGGCCTCAAAATGTTGCCTGTAGACGCGGCTATCGTCGCGATCATCGACAGCGTCGATGTCTTAGGCAACAAAGTATACAAGAGTAACTAATTCCAAATTCAACCGTCTAAGCAGTGAATACCATCGATCAAGATACCCTCCGCAACGTTGTTCAGAACGTCATCCAACAACTCGGCAACCCGCCCGCAGCACCTGCCAATGCACCTACCAACAGTCCTGCAAGCAACCCTGCCGGATCAGCAGCTGCAGCTGCACCATCCGCGGATGAGTGCTGTAAAGCTCCCGGTATTGGCGGCAAGCACGGTGTATTTGCCCACGTCTGCCAAGCCTCTGCTGCTGCTCAAGAAGCTTTTCTTAAGCTCAAGGAGCTTGGAGTCGAAGGTCGGAAACGTGTTATCGAAATCGTTAAGGAAACCTGCGTTGCCAACGCTGAGCCATGGGGGAAATTTGAACTCAACGAAACCAAGATTGGACGCTTAGACCACAAGATCGAAAAACTCCAAATCGTGGGACATGTCCCAGGTGTCGAGTGGCTCGCTCCTAATGCGATGAGTGGTGACAACGGAATCACTCTTGAGGAATACGCTCCCTTCGGTGTCATCGGTGCCATCCTTCCAGTAACACACTCCGTGCCGACCTTGACGGGCAACGTCATCAGCATGGTCGCTGCTGGAAACGCGATTGTTTTCAACCCACATCCAGGTGGAGCTAAAAGTGCCGTCATGGCTACCCGCGCTTACAATCAGGCAATCGAAAGGGAGCTCGGTATTGATAACCTCATCTGCACCATCGAAGAACCTACCATCGAAACCTTCGAGAAGATTTGCAAAAATGAGCACATCGCACTGATGGCCATTACCGGTGGACCAGCTGTCGTTGACGCTGCCATGAAGTCCGGTAAGCGCTCAGTATGTGCCGGACCTGGAAACCCAGTAGTTGTTGTCGATGACTCTGCTAATCTCGATAAAGCCGCTATCAATATTATCGCTGGCGCTGCCTTTGACAACAACCTCCTCTGCATTGGAGAAAAGTCCGTCTTCGTTGTCGATTCAGTCTTTGAGCCATTCATGCAAGCCATGGAAAGAGCTGGAGCTACTCGCCTCGATGCTGCTCAAATCGATAAACTTACGACCGTTGCCTTCGACATCTCAACAGGTGCCGGCGGCTGTGCCCAAGCTGCACTGAATCGTGACCTCATTGGTGTTGATGCCGCTATCCTCGCTGGACATGCAGGCATCAATTCAGCTGGAAAGACCGATCTCGTTTTCGGAGAAACCGATGCTGACCACCCCTTCGTGCAAAAAGAGCAAATGATGCCCATGCTACCCATCGTGCGTGTGCCTGACTTTAAAACCGCCGTTGCACTCGCCAAGGATGCTGAGCACGGATACCGCCACTCTGCAGTGATCCACTCAACCAACGTTGACCACATGACTCACATGGCCAAGGAAATGGACACCACCATTTTCGTCAAAAATGGTTCTTCCGTCGCCGGCCTTGGACTTGGAGGTGAGGGATATCTCAGCTACTCCATCGCTACCACAACAGGCGAAGGCATCACCACACCGAAAACCTTCGCCCGGATCCGCCGCTGCGTCATGGTTGAAAACCTGCGCATCATCTAAACCTTTTTAATCACTTCGAAAAAAATGCTTCACTGCCAAGTAGTTGGAAATGCTGTTGCCACCGCGAAACACCACTCGCTGGATGGCTTCAAAATGCTGCTATGCCAACAACTTAACGCAGAACAACAGCCATCAGGGACACCCTTTATCGCCATCGACCTCTTCGGAGCAGGCATGCACCAAAAGGTTT
Organism: Verrucomicrobiaceae bacterium; assembly: GCA_009937455.1. Lineage (GTDB taxonomy): Bacteria > Verrucomicrobiota > Verrucomicrobiia > Verrucomicrobiales > Akkermansiaceae > Oceaniferula. The sequence goes on from JAACFN010000008.1 coordinate 19,779, forward strand.
TCGTCAGCACAGATGGTATAGGAGCACGTGACATTGTTCACGACCAACACTCTCCCATCCGTATGTTCATTCAGGGAATCATCGACTAAATCATATGCGTATCGGCCAAGTCATCGGAAAAGTTACCATGAACATCCAGGAAGAAGCCTTCCATGGCGGACGCTGGTTGGTAGTCAATCCTGTCGATACGGAGCAAATCAATACCTGCATTAGTCAGCCTCCAAGCCTTACCAAACAGTCATCGCTGATCATTTATGACAATATCGGTGCAGGAGAAGGAGACATCATTGGATTTGTCGAAGGTGCAGAAGCCACCGCCCCCTTTGATGGACCAACACCCATTGACGCCATCAGCCTCGCCATTTTTGACACGCTTAAATACACAGCACCTGCCAACTAACCAAATTTTATAACATGAAGAAAGTTTACACCGCAAAAGATATCAAGGACCTGGTCTCACAAGGCGCATCTTTAGACTCCATTCCTGCAGGATCAATTCTGACACCCTCAGCGAAGGATGCCATCAAAGAGCAAAGCGGTGGTTCTGCCACAGCTAGCACAAACCGCGCTAACAATGCTCAGAGCTCAGATCGTTTCCCTCCATTGCCTCCCGGAGTTCCCACTGTTCCTCCTGAGCCCATCGTGCCCAGCATGGAATATCACTGGCCAGCTGGCGG
>JAACFN010000108.1 GCA_009937455.1 Verrucomicrobiaceae bacterium
AAGGCAGCTGCCATCATTCATTTCCAAAAAGGAGAAGTCCTTGGAATCACGGCGGGTGCGCACCCAGCCTTTGACCGTAATGATATCCATGGCGTCCTTGCTGTGCAGGGCGTGTTTGATCAGCGTTCTCATGTCAGTGATTTAGAGGTAAGGGGGGTGTGCTCGTCAAGGCTGGGGGAGTGAGTTTTAGTCTAACAATATTGAGTTGTTACCAGGGAATGGATCCAATCAATCCAGGTCTCGCCATGGAAAGCTTAGGCAAGTTGAGCGTGTCAAAGGAAGATGATATGGAAGTTTATTTTCAGCAGTCTGCAGGGGCTGGATTTATATATCATAAAATTGCTTTGTGGGGCGGAAATATTCTGTTCATTGATATAAAATCAACCTACAAGCCCATGACGTAAAATCCGTCTGAGAAAGTTTATTAGCACTTTCTATTACCCAACAATGAATGAGTTACCTGTAGCTGCCACATGGAATGTGCAGCAAGCCAATGAGTTATATGGTGTTGACCGATGGTCCAACGACCTTTTCAGCATTCGTTCCGACGGCGATCTTTCTGTTCACCTCACAAAAGAGGGGCAAACGGTCAAAGCCAGTATTCCGGACATCGTATCGGGCATACGCGAACGTGGTCTCGAAACACCTTTACTGCTTCGCTTCCATGATTTGCTCACAGAGCGGATCAGCAAACTCAATGAGGCGTTTCATGATGCTATCGAGGAAAGCAATTATCGTGGCCATTACCGTGGTGTTTACCCCATCAAGGTCAATCAGCAGCAACAGGTCATTGAGGGCATCACCCAGTTTGGTGAAAAATATCATTTTGGGCTCGAGGCTGGCAGTAAGCCTGAGCTTCTCGCGGCTCTGGCTTATATGCATGACCCGGAGGCTTATATCATCTGCAACGGCTACAAGGACCAGGAGTTCATTGATCTTGCCCTGCAGAGCCTACAGATGGGTCTGCAGATCGTGCTTGTGGTGGAAATGCCCTCAGAGCTCGATCTTATCCTTGAGCGTTCCGCTGCCCTTGGAATTGAGCCCATAGTCGGCATCCGGGCCAAGCTCTCTACATCCAACAACAGTCACTGGTCGAGCTCCGGTGGGGAGAACAGTGTCTTTGGTCTCACCACCAGTCAAATCATCAATGCCGTCGAGACGCTACGCGAGCACGGCAAATTGGGTGCCCTGCAACTTCTCCACTACCACCAAGGTTCACAAGTCCCAGACATCCGTGCTATCCGTGAAGCGGCCGCTGAGGCTACTCGTATCTACACAGAGCTCGAGCAGCTGGGAGCGGCTATGGGATTGTTGGATATCGGCGGCGGACTGGGCATTAATTACGACGGCTCATCGAGTAGTGGCCACAACAGTCGCAATTACGGCACCAGGGAGTATGCAGCCGACATCGTCGATGTGGTTAAAACCGTTTGTGATGAATCTGGAACCCAGCATCCCACTATCATCAGTGAATCGGGGCGGGCTGTTGCGGCTTATTACTCAGTGCTGATTTTTAACATCCTTGATGTGAATAGCCCTTCGTCGGATGTTGTCTCGCATAAACTTCCTGAAGATCCACACCCCTATTTGGTTAAGCTAAGTGAGGTGGAAGATAGTCTCAATGCCGAGAATCTCCAAGAGTGCTATAATGATGCCAACTACTTCCGTAATGAGATTTTTTCCCTCTTCCGGCACGGCAATGTTTCGCTCCATGAGCGTGCTTATTGCAGCTCGCTCTTTGTCCGCATCATTACTCAGATCATGGAGATGGCCGGTGATCTGGATCAGCTTCCCGAGGAGCTCGGTTTGATTACTCCTTTTATTGATGTTTATTACGGTAATTTCAGTCTCTTCCAGTCACTCCCGGACTCCTGGGCAATCAACCAGTTTTTTCCGGTCATGCCCATTCATCGTCTCGATGAAGAACCGACCACCAAGGCAATCATCGCAGACATCACTTGTGATTGTGATGGCCGGATCGATAATTTCATTATCAACGGCGAACATCAAAAGCACATTCGTCTGCACGAGCTCAAAAGTAATGAGGACTACCTGATCGGCGTTTTCCTCGTCGGGGCCTATCAGGAAACCCTGGGGGATCTGCATAATTTATTAGGTGACACCAATGTGGTGAGTGTCGGGCTCAAGGACGGCAAAGTCCATTATCTCAGTGAGCTTGCTGGTGATACCGTCTCCGATGTCCTCTCCTACGTGGAATATGACCCCAAGAGTCTGGTGGAACGTTTTCGCAGCCTTGCTGAGCGATCCGTGGTGGATGGTAAAATCACTCCGAGCCAAAGGCGTCAATTCATGAACGCTTATTGTGAAAGCATTGGTGGATACACCTACTTTGAATCACCCAATCATTAGTTTATTAACCTTATCTTCTAACAGTCATGAAAACCACACTCATCATCGGTGCCGGCGGCGTTGGCCGCGTAGTGGCGCACAAATGTAGCCAGCTTCCGGAAACATTCGGAAATATAACCCTCGCTTCCCGCACTCGTTCAAAATGTGATGCCATCGCTGAGGAAATAGATTACCCGATTCAGACCGCAGAAGTGGATGCAGATGATGTCAGCGCGGTGGTCGCATTGATGGCGAAGGTTCAGCCTGATATCCTCATCAACGTGGCGCTGCCCTATCAGGACCTGTCACTGATGGAGGCGTGTCTGCAGGCTAAGGTGCACTACCTCGATACGGCCAACTACGAGCCCAAGGACGACCCTCGATTTTCCTATGAATACCAGTGGCCGTATCATCAGCGTTTTGCTGATGCCGGTCTAAGTGCTCTGCTTGGGTCTGGTTTTGACCCTGGGGTCACCAACGTTTTTTGTGCCTACGCTCAGAAGCACTTTTTTGATGAGATTCATACCGTTGACATCATCGATGCCAATGCCGGGGATCACGGCCTGCCCTTTGCCACGAATTTTAATCCCGAAATCAACATCCGAGAAATCACCGCCAAGGGCCGCTTTTGGCAAGAGGGCCAATGGCGGGAAACCGAACCACTCGAGGTGAGCCAGTCATTTGAGTTTCCTCACCCGGAAGTAGGTAGCCGCGATATTTACCTGCTTTACCATGAGGAAATGGAATCGCTGTGCAAACACCTCAAGGGCGTTAAACGTCTGCGTTTCTGGATGACCTTCTCGCAGAACTACATCAATCACCTCAAGGTGTTAGAAAATGTTGGTATGACATCCATTGAGCCCATTGATGTTGGGGGTGAAAAAATCGCGCCTCTTGAGTTTCTTAAAATGGTTCTTCCTGATCCCGCCTCGTTGGGGCCGCTGACCAAGGGCAAGACCTGTATTGGTTGTGTGATCGATGGCATCAAAGACGGGCAGCGTCTGCAGAAATACATCTATAATATATGTGATCACGAGGAGGCTTATCGGGAAACAAACTCCCAGGCAATCAGCTATACGACGGGTGTTCCTGCGATGATCGGTGCCAAGATGGTTCTCGACGGTCATTGGAAAAAGCCTGGGGTTTACAATATGGAGCAGCACGACCCTGATCCTTTTATGGCAGCGCTGGCTCAATACGGTCTGCCATGGGAGGTCGTCGACGGGGCTCCTTTCTTGCAGCAACTTCTTAAGCACAATCCTTAGCTCCTTCGCATTAAACCCTTTGAGTAATGTCACATAGCATTGAGGAAATACGTCAGCGAGAGGAGCTTCCGACCCCTTGCTTTCTGATTGATGAGAGTCTTCTGGCCAGAAATCTGGCCGTGCTCGACGAGGTGCAGTGCCGCTCGGGAGCAAAGATCATCCTGGCACTCAAGGGCTATGCGATGTGGTCAACCTTTCCACAAATATCGGAAGTGCTTCGCGGGACCACTGCGAGCTCGATGAATGAAGCGTTGCTCGGGTTTGAAAAATTTGGCGGTGAGGTTCACGCCTACTTCGTCGCCTACCGGGACGAGGAGATAGAGAGTCTCCGTAAACAATGTCAGCACATCACCCTCAATAGTCTTACGCAGTGGCAACACTTTCAGCATTTGATCCATGATCAGGATACCGTGGCTTCGTTTGGACTCCGTATTAACCCGGAATACTCGGAGGTGGAGACTGAAATCTATAACCCCTGTTGCCAAGGAACCCGTTTTGGGGTTAGCGCAGCAGACCTCCACCAGATGAGCCCCAACATTCTGCAGGGACTAGAAGGGCTCCACTTCCACACCATGTGTGAGCAAAATGCCGACACCCTAGCACGCACGCTTGAGCATGTTGAGGCGAAGTTCGGAGATTTCCTCCACCAGGTCAAGTGGCTCAATTGCGGAGGAGGTCATCATATCACGCGGCCAGACTACGATACCTCATTGCTTATCGAGCTTATTGAGCACCTCAGAAAGACTTACGATATTGATGTCTACCTAGAGCCTGGTGAAGCCGTCGCCCTCAATACCGGTTACCTCATTGCCAGTGTGATGGATATTTTTGATTCTAGCGGGCACACCATTGCCATTCTGGATACCTCTGCCACCGCGCACATGCCGGATGTCCTAGAAATGCCCTACCGACCCGAGATCATCGGCGGGGCTATTCCTGGTGAGAAAAAACACACCTATACGCTCGGGGGCACCACCTGCTTAGCGGGGGATGTCATCGGCCAATGGTCCTTTGATCAACCTCTTGAGATCGGTGAGAGGATCGTCTTTACCGACATGGCACATTACTCCATGGTCAAGACCAACCATTTCAATGGTATTCATCATCCAGCCATCGGCCGCTACCGCCCACAATCAGATGCTATCATCATTGATCGCGAATTCAGCTATGATGACTACCGCAACCGCCTCTCCTGACATGTCTCATTTTCTTTCTTCTGAATATCCTCAGTCCAGCGCTGCAGAGGCACTTTTTCATGTGATCCCCGTACCCCTGGAAAAAAGTGTTTCCTACGGTTCAGGCACAGCCCTAGGCCCCGAGGCTATTCTTAATGCCTCCTACCAACTGGAAAGTTTTGACGGCATATCCTGCCCCGGAGAGCATGGAATCCACACCACTGCCGCCATTGATTGCTCCGGTGACATGCCCACCTGCCTCGGCAATATACACGCAGCCTGCACCCCAGTTTACAAGGCCGACCGCATCCCCGTTCTACTAGGAGGGGAGCATAGCCTTTCGCTTGCGCCTGTTCAGGCCTTGCTCGATCTCCGTCAGGATTTTGGAGTTGTGCAGCTAGACGCCCACGCCGACCTCAGGGACACTTACGAGCAAAGTCCAGACAGTCACGCCTGTGTGATGCGTCGCATCCATGAATTGGGAGTTCCCATTTTCCAGATTGGCGTGCGTAACCTCTGCCTAGAAGAAGTCGACTACCGTGCAACACACAAGGTACCCTATCTGGATGCCCGTGAGCTTTATCAGCAAGGTATTCCGGACACGGTTCTTCCTGAAGACTTCCCCAAGAATATCTATCTCACCTTTGACATAGACGGCTTTGATAGCTCGCTGATGCCTGCTACCGGAACACCTGAGCCCGGAGGCCTAGACTGGTGGCAGGCCCTTGCCTTATGTGAGAATGTTGCAAAAAACCGCCGTATTCTGGGGCTTGACGTCGTTGAGCTAGCACCCCGCGATGAGTTTCATGCGTGTTCTTATACCGCCGCTAAGCTGGCGTATGCCTTGATGGGAATAGCCGCAAGACATTAGATCGAGCAGCTATCGGGGCCCTCGAAATATACCTCTGTAAAAAAAGTAGCCCCGAGACTGCAAAAAGGACAAAAATTCCCTTGCAAAAGAGCGTTGCCTCGCTAGTTTCGCCGCCCCATGGCCAAATCAAAAGGTACAGCAAAGACCCGTAAGGCCGTCGCCAAGAGATTCAAGGTGACGGGCA
>JAACFN010000109.1 GCA_009937455.1 Verrucomicrobiaceae bacterium
TTTGGGTCATTTGCAGCCGCAAGTTTCATCAGACATACCTCAATCTCTAGGCGCTGATTACCTCGCAAACAATGCAGCACCACCTTTTCACCAGGCTGTTTGGATTTAATATAATCACTGAACCTAGACACCGAGTGCATTTCCAATCCCAATCCCATTCTGAGCCTGCCAGGCTTTACTTCAGCACCTAGATTGGCTGGGTTAGCTTGTTGCAGGTCGAGCTCATCAACACGGACGATCAAGTCCCCCATTCTAAGCCCTACCTTCTGTGCCGGCGTATCATCCAGAATATTTTCAACTCTTACAGCCTGAAGACCAGCGGGTTTTCCAGGCATAGCCGGCAAAAAAACACCCTTCATTTGAATACCCAGAAAACCCTTACCTTTGCCGAATTTCCTCTGCGTCACCATTATTCTCATCAAGTTATAACAGCGCGACTGGGCCTCTGGGTCATCGTTACCTTTCCAAGCTTTGTATAATAACTCAGGCGATGCCTTGATGTTTTCCTCAGACCACTTGTGCAGTCCCGCGTAGGCTTTTTCTCTCACCTCAAAATCATCTGATGAGAGCTGCTCAACAAGCGCGGGAGGCAGTTCGATATACTCAACCTTAGGCTGAGCTAATAGCAACAAAGAGCTACTCATCAGCAGCACGCTGTAGGCAAAAAAACTGAACGTCTTTGATCTCATCATTTTATCACTTAAATTGTATAGGTATTAGAAAAGCTTTATTCTGCACACGGCAAAATATCAGTCTACCGCTCATGTGAATTTCCCTAACACAGGCAAAGATCCCCTGAACCGAAACAACAGCACAAGAGACGCTATCAACGCGGTCCATGTAGAAACAAATATCACTGGGTGCTCGCCAAACTGGAACGACATCACGACAACGTAAATCACCTGCAACACCACAAACAGACCGGTTGCCAAAAACGCACCAAGCGATATGAGATCTGGCTTTTTTAACAGCAGCAATACAGCGATCGCAAAGATGACGAAGCTACTCGTGATACGCAAAGGGGTCATTATAGATTCGCCACCGCTAAGCCATGTCGAAAGCTGGCTAAAAAACACCATGGAAACTGCACTGCTGGATAAATTCAAAAATAGAATCAGGGCCAAGAATAGCACAACGGCTATCCGAAGGATAAAAAAGAGGGGGTGTTTTTTTTTCGCCATGATGGGTTGAATGAAGTTGTTATAATCTCCTATTTCAGTGATTAAGTTAAGTTTTTTATTCAAACTCGAGGGATAAGTCCAATGCAACTGCCGAGTGGGTCAGTGCGCCTACTGAGATGAAGTCCACTCCCGTGGTAGCAATCTCAGCAATGGTATCGATAGTCACCCCTCCACTGGCTTCCAAAGCAACCGAAGAGCCAGAATCATCCCGCATCGCCACTGCTTGCCGCATCATCTCATGATTCATGTTATCGAGGAGAATGTAATCAACACCTCTGAGACTCAAGAAACCCTGCACCTGCTCAAGGGTGTCTGCTTCCAGCTCAACTTCTACCCCTGCTCTTTCTGTATGCAAACGATCGATGGCATCCTGCAAGGCATCAAGTTGGTTTTCTGCTACCAGGTGGTTGTCTTTCACCATCGCACGGTCATATAGGCCCATTCTGTGATTCTTACCCCCTCCTGCAACAACGGCCATTTTCTCTAGGGCACGCCATCCGGGTGTCGTTTTTCGGGTATCGAGCACCTTGGCATCTGTGCCCTGAACCTTAGCCACATAAGCACAGGTCTGGGTGGCAACTCCGGACAAGCGTTGCAGGAAATTCAAGGCCGTGCGCTCGGCTGTCAGAATCGAACGTGCATGACCGCTCACGTCCAACACACGCTCACCCCGCATCAGCACATCGCCATCTTTCTTGAGCTGCACAACCTCAAGCTCTGAATTCACTCGCTGAAACACCTCTGCAGCAACCGCCATCCCTGCCAGAACTCCATCTTCCTTAGCATAAATATAAGCACTTGAAATGCTATCCTGCGGCACGAAATAGGCAGAAGTCACATCACCTGTCTGCAGGTTTTCACCCACATCTTCACGCAGTGCCAAGTCAATCAGTGCGCTGGTAATCTCACAAGAAATACTCATCGCAGCTACTTTCAACCACTATGAGTAAATTGACAACCCCCATTCCCTCTACCAAATACAAAAATTACCATTGTTAATCGCCTCGAATCTGGCAGAAAACTGCGCGCCATGCTGGCTATACAACATCTTCACATTGAATTTGGTGCGAGAGTCATTTTTTCTGACCTCTCGTTCGCCGTGTTGCCCAAGGAGCGCATCGCTTTTGCGGGTCACAATGGCGCCGGCAAATCAACGCTGATGAAATGCATCGCAGGCATTTTAACACCCAATAGCGGCAAAATTGTTAAACCTAAATACTGCGATATTGGATACCTTCCTCAAGAAGGTATCCACGTCAAAGGCATTTCACTTTGGGACGAGGTTGAAGCGGCTTTCGCGGAAACTCGTGATTTACAACGCAAGATCGATGAGCTTTCCGAAAACCTCCATGATCTTGATCCACGCTCAGCTCCTTATTCCGACCTACTTCATGACATCGGTGACCTGGAGCTCAAACTGGAAGCCGCCAGCCCAGGAACCATCAAACCAAAGATGGAATCGGTGCTCACCGGCTTAGGCTTCAAACGCTCTGACTTCACCCGTGACTGCGGAGAATTCTCCGGTGGGTGGCAGATGCGCATCGCCCTAGCTAAGCTGCTCCTCGTGCAGCCACAAGTCCTGCTCCTGGATGAACCCACCAACCACCTAGATATCGATTCCCAGAAGTGGATGGAGTCTTATCTGGTCAACTACCCGGGTGCGATTCTTATCATCTCCCATGATCTTGCCCTGCTCGACATGCTCACCACACGCACGATCGCATTTCACCACGGCAGAGCTGAAGAGTATGCAGGCAACTACTCGTTCTACACCAAGGAATCCGTACTACGTAAAGAAATCCTCGTTAAGCAATACAAAGCCCAACAGAGGGAGATCAAGCAGGCTCAAGATTTCATCGATCGATTCCGCTCGAAAGCGACCAAGGCCAAGCAAGTGCAATCCCGCATCAAGCAGCTCGAAAAAGTAAAAATCATCGAGATTGAACAAGACGATGCTGTAATGAGCTTCCGCTTTCCCGACCCTCTCGCTTCTGGGCATAGCGTTGCTACACTTGAAAACGCATGTAAATCCTATGGCGAGATCAATATTTTTAACGACTTCAACCTCGAGATAACACGGGGCGAACGCATCGCTATCGTAGGGCCTAACGGCGCGGGTAAATCGACCTTTTGCCGACTAATCACAGGACAAGAAACACCAGACAGCGGCAGCCACCACTTCGGGCACAAAGCCGCAGCTTCCTTTTTCTCTCAGAACCATGCAGACGAGCTCGACCCCGACCTCACCGTGCTTGAATGCGCTGAAGGTTCCGCCTCCCGTGAAAACGCCCCACTAGCGCGCAACCTCCTCGGCTGCTTCCTGTTCCGTGGTGATGATGTCTTCAAGAAGGTCGGTGTACTTTCAGGTGGTGAGCGCTCACGCGTCGCGCTCGTCTGCATGCTACTTCGCCCTGCTAATTTCCTCATTCTTGATGAGCCAACCAACCACCTCGATATTCAGTCCCAAGAGGTTCTCCAGAATGCACTGAGAGATTACCCTGGCTCCTACCTCATCGTCTCCCACAACCGATCTTTCCTCGACCCGATCGTCGATAAGACACTCGAATTCCGACAAGGCCAACCACCGCGAATGTTCGCTGGCAACATCACCTACTACATTGAGAAACTTGAGCAGGAAAAAAACGCGGGGAAATCACAAGCCAGCGCAAAACCAGGCAAGCAAGAATCAACAGGCCAGGCAGGAGGCAACCGCAAAGAACAGCGCAAGCTCGAAGCTGCTCGTCGCCAGCAACGCACTCAAGTTCTGAAACCCCTTCAGGATGAGCTGCAAGAACTTGAGCTTCAAATTTCAGAATACGAGGCTGCGCAGACATCACTGAGCGCTCACATGTCAGACCCAGCCACTGCTGGTGATGCCGAAAAAATGCAAGAAGCATCGTCAGCTTACAAGGCCATCAGTGAAAAACTTGAGGCGGCAATCACACGCTGGGGGGAAGTTAGTGACGCCATCGAAAAAGCCGAGGCCGAGTTGTGATAAAGGCACATAGTGATAAGCCCATAGGCGAGTCAGCCATAAAAAATCTCCCCCACTCCGTGATCATGTCTTCTGTCTTGTCTGGATACTCGACTCCTGTAACTTAACACCATGCCTGCACGCGGGGAAAAAATACGCGCTCTGTTAGCCACTGGACGCATCGCCAATCTACCCACTGTCTGCAGTAATGTGCTGGCGGGGTTTTGGCTATCGAGCTCACTTTACCCGGCTTGCTGCCTTGGCTCGATCAGCCAAGACAAGACGATCGTGCCGCTGCTCTTTTTGATGCTTTCTTGCTGCATGATTTACGTTGCCGGCTGCATGCTCGGGGATGCTGTAGACCTCTCATTTGATCGTAAAAACAGGCCTAGCCGGCCTATACCACAAGGCATCCTCACGGCTGGCTCGGTTCGATCCGCATCCTGCGTGCTTTTTGCCTTTGCCCTAATCGTTCTGTTTTTTGTCACCCCGGTTACCGCTGTTCTTAATGAACAAAAGACCACACTTCTCTCAGGGCAGTGGACTGAGGCTATTCAAACTCATGAAATCATCTTCGGATTACTGCTTTCTGGTGTCGTAATCTGCTACGCCTTTTATCATAAAAAAAATAAACCAGCCGCCCTGATCATGATGGGCTCATGCCGTTTTCTGCTCGTCATCTTGGCGATGAGCTTTGCCCATAAAACCTTCCTACAAATTGATCCTGCTCCAGCCAGCTGGTTAAGCCCACACCCACATTGGTTAGCAAGCTGGATGCTCATTCCCGCATTAGGTGTCGCCGCTTACACAATTCTACTCAGCTGGGTGGCCTCCACTGAGTCTAAGCCTGGGGCATTCCAGTCGCGTAACATACTCACCTTCCTGCTTCTCACAGTGCCTGCTAGCTCACTAGCCATCATCTTTCTGATGCCCATCACGGGCCCCCTTCATTACATGAGTTACGCCGTCGCACTGATACTCTGCTATCTCTGGATGTGTTATGGGCTGAAAGCCTTAAAGACCTCTAAGCCCGTTTTTGTATCTAGAGCGTTGGCTGGCTTCTGCCTCTTAGACGCCACCTTCCTAGCACCCATTGAACCAATGGCAGCGGCTGTTTGCCTCGTGCTCTTTGTCATTGCGCTCACACTTCAAAGAGTGGCGCCGGCTACATAGCCCATCGTCCTCAGTCACGCCGAGGAGTTGACCATTAGCCCTTGCCGCGAGTTCGGCTCGTTACTCGGCCCACACTCTTCTCAATAAACTTGATGACCTCGCCGGCGACGTCTTTGTGGGTTGCCTTCTCGATGCCTTCGAGGCCAGGTGATGAGTTGACCTCCAATACGACTGGACCATGGTTAGAGCGCAGTAAGTCAACACCGGCCATGCTTAGACCCATGATATTTGCCGCCCTCACTGCTGTTGATCTTTCCTCGGGAGTGATCTTCACCACAGTAGCATTGCCACCACGGTGCAGGTTTGAGCGGAAATCCCCCTCTTTTCCCTGCCGCTTCATTGAGGCGATCACCTTGCCTCCAACAACCAGACAGCGGATGTCTGCCCCTCCAGCCTCCTTGATAAATTCTTGTGCCAGAATATTGGCATCAAGTCCACGGAATGCCTCAATGACCGATTCAGCGGCTTTGGCAGTTTCTGCTAAAACAACACCAACGCCCTGAGT
>JAACFN010000009.1 GCA_009937455.1 Verrucomicrobiaceae bacterium
AAAAAAGCCCGGCTTCATCGGTTACGATGAAGCCGGGCATAGACCTGGCAACGACCTACTCTCACAGGGCCTATCGCCCCACTACCATCGGCGCAACAGTGTTTCACTTCCGGGTTCGGAATGGGACCGGGTGGTTCCACCATGCTATGGTCACCAGAGGACGCGTTTTATGCTGTGTGCTTAAAAAGCCGTGTGCTTAAAAAGCGACCTCCAGTTACCTTAGCGGTGATTGCTGAGATGATTGAGTTTGTGTTGTTGGGTCTTGGTAAAGATCGGTTGAAGTGATGCATGAAGCATTCGCTGACAACTGTAGAGAGATATTTCCGGTAATGATGAGATACATAATGTGATTTGATCACTTTGTCTCTTGTCCTTGGTTGACTCGCGTCGCATGTGCGACGATATGGCATAAAAACCAATCAACGTATTTGAATTTCGAATGACTTGGACACCGGACTGCTTATATTCCGATGCCTCATTCTGTTCTCGTCGTTCAATTCACTAGGAATTGAATTCCGAAGAAATCAAGCCAGACAGACGATTAGTACTGGTGAGCTACATGCATTGCTGCACTTCCACCCCCAGCCTATCAACGTGGTGGTCTTCCACGGTCTTTCAGGGAAAATTAATCTTGAGAACTGCTTGGCGCTTAGATGCTTTCAGCGCTTATCAGTGCCGCACTTAGCTACCCGGCCATGCTCTTGACAGAACAACCGGAGCACCAGAGGTGCGTCAAACCCGGTCCTCTCGTACTAGGGTTTGAACCTCTCAATTTTCCTACGCCCACAGAGGATAGAGGACCGAACTGTCTCGCGACGTTCTGAACCCAGCTCGCGTGCCGCTTTAATGGGCGAACAGCCCAACCCTTGGGACCTGCTCCAGCCCCAGGATGCGACGAGCCGACATCGAGGTGCCAAACCGCGCCGTCGATATGAACTCTTGGGCGCGATCAGCCTGTTATCCCTAAGGTACCTTTTATCCGTTGAGCGACGGCAATTCCACTTTCTACCGCCGGATCACTAAGGCCTACTTTCGTATCTGCTCGACTTGTAGGTCTCACAGTTAGTCTGGTTTGTGCCTTTACACTCGACACACGGTTACCGACCGTGCTGAACCAAACTTCGCGCTCCTCCGTTACTCTTTAGGAGGATACCGCCCCAGTAAAACTGACCGGCTGCCACGGTCCCTCGGCCGGATTACGGCTCGAGGTTAGATTATCCAATGTCAAAGGGTGGTATCTCACTGACGACTCCGGATGCGCCTAAACGCACCCTTCAAAGTCTCCCACTTATGCTGAGCATTAAAATCGAATAACCAGTAACAGCTTACAGTTAAGGTCTATAGGGTCTTTCCGTCCTTCTGCGGGTAGCCGGCATCTTCACCGGCACTACAATTTCACTGAGCTCCTGGTCGAGACAGTGGTCAACTCGTTGCACGATTCGTGCAGGTCGGAACTTACCCGACAAGGAATTTCGCTACCTTAGGACCGTTATAGTTACGGCCGACATTCACCAGGACTTGGGCTCAGAGCTTCGCACTAAAGTGCTAACACCTCACCGTAATCTTTTGGCATTGGTCACGTGTCACATCGTATACTTCGACTTGCGTCTTTGCACAATGCTGTGTTTTTGCTAAACAGTCGGTTGACCCATTTCACTGCGGCCCCTCCGAAGAGGGGCACTCCTTATCCCGAAGTTACGGAGCTATTTTGCCGAGTTCCTTGACCAGGTTTCACTCTTGCGCCTTGGTATACTCTACCCACCCACCTGTGTCGGTTTACGGTACGGGCTGCTTTTAGTCGTGTTGGCTTTTCTTGGCTCTCTTTCATGCAATACGGTTCGGCACAAGGCCTCCCCTCAGAATTCAATAACTTGGTTGCAATTCGGAAAGCGTCCCCTTCACTTTGCAGGTGCTGAAATATTAATCAGCTTACCATCCCCTACGCCTATCGGCCTCGGGTTAGGTCCCGACTAACCCCGGGACGAAAAACGTTGCCCGGGAAACCTTGGGTTTACGGCGGCCGGGGATTTCACCCGGCTTATCGTTACTCATGTCTACATACTCTCTTGTCATCACTCCACGGTCAGTCGCCTTTCCGCTTCAATGCAGATGACAATGCTCCTCTACCACGCCAGATTCCCGCAGGATTCTGACATCCAGAGCTTCGGTATCATGCTTATCGCCAATCATTTTCGGCGCAGGGTCTCTCGATGAGTAAGCTATTACGCATTTTTTAAATGGTGGCTGCTTCTAAGCCAACATCCTCACTGTCTAAGAAACCCCACCTCCTTTCCACTTAGCATGATTTTGGCACCTTAGCTGCTGATCTGGGCTGTTTCCCTTTCGACAATGAAGCTTATCCCCCACTGTCTCACTGCTGCGCTCTATTGAATGGTATTCGGAGTTTGATAGGGGTTGGTAGGCGGGTATGCCCCCTAGCCCTTTCAGTGCTCTACCCCCACTCATCAACACGCAACGCTGCACCTAAATGCATTTCGAGGAGAACCAGCTATCACGGGGCTTGAATAGCCTTTCACTCCGACCCACAGCTCATCCGAGCGTTTTTCAACACACATCGGTTCGGTCCTCCACGACATTTTACTGTCGCTTCAACCTGGCCATGGGTAGGTCGCCTCCGCTTCGGGTCTAGCGCCTGCAACTAAATCGCCCTATTCGGACTCGCTTTCGCTACGCCTGCGTCCCAGAAGGACTTAAGCTTGCCACAGACACTAACTCGTAGACTCATTAAGCAAAAGGCACGCAATCACCAGGATAAATCCCAGCTCTTACACCTTGTAGGCACATGGTTTCAGGTTCTATTTCACTCCCCTCACAGGGGTACTTTTCACCTTTCCCTCACGGTACTTGTTCACTATCGGTCGCTAGTTAGTATTTAGCCTTACGCAGTGGTCTGCGCAGATTCACACGGGGTTTCACGTGTCCCGTGCTACTCAGGAACTCCCTAGGGCCATCGAGGATTTCGGCTACGGGGATTTCACCCTCTATGTCGCATCTTTCCAAATGCTTCGCCTATCGTCTCTGGTCCCATATCGGGGTCCTACAACCCCGGGGAATAAATCCCCCGGTTTGGGCTCCTCCGTTTTCGCTCGCCGCTACTCACGGAATCGATTTCTCTTTCTTTTCCTCCGGTTACTGAGATGTTTCACTTCACCGGGTATTGCGTATCCTTGCCTATTTTATTCAGCAAGGAACGATATCATATTAATGATACCAGGTTACCCCATTCGGAAATCGTCGGGTCAGAGCTTGTTTGCAGCTCACCGACGCTTATCGCAGCTTATCACGTCCTTCATCGCCTTCTAGCACCAAGGCATCCACTATGTGCCCTTTAAAGCTTGATTTCTAGTTCGAAATTCAGCTTTGTTATCATCGTTATATTTCAAACGACGGTAACGAAATTTATTGCCATAAATTTTGGTTCTTTCTTTCTCAGCGTCTTGCGACGCCTAGATCGTTAGTTTGTTTGTTAATCAGGGTCAGTAATTCAGATGCTTGCGCATCCTCACCACTAACCTTGGTTGGTTTTGTATCAGCACGAAGCTGATACAGTTGGTTGGTTTCGAGTATTTCCAAGGACTGCAAGACAAAGCTCATAATCAAATTGTATTATATATTCATTTAGAACTTCCAACAGCATTTGCATGCCGCCAGAGATCTATACAGAACAGGAAATATCAATTATTTCAGACTTTCACCACCGAAGTGGTGAGGCTCGCCCAAAATAATTTCTCTACAGATGTCAAAGAACACATTTACTGTTGTTCGCTTGTAAAAATACGAATGAAACTTACTCCAGCCATTAGAAAATGGTGGGCCAGGCAAGACTTGAACTTGCGACCCCGCGCTTATCAAGCGCGTGCTCTAACCAACTGAGCTACAGGCCCATAATAAAAAAGGCTTACGCCTTCTTGCGGTTGCCCGCGGAAAGTTGGTGGAGGTAACCGGATTCGAACCGATGACATCCTGCTTGCAAAGCAGGCGCTCTACCAACTGAGCTATACCCCCTTTCCAGAGGATGGTTGTTTCATAGAAGAGTTTCAGTTCTGCTGGATATTCTCCAGTCGAACGTTTGAAAGATTGAATTGTGCACTGCGACCATGCTTCTAACATGATACGCTAATTATAATTAATTAATAAGTCGTGAAACACTTTCGCGTTGTCACTTAGACACCATGACTCAACTTAATGCTGAGCTTTAGGCGTCGACCTTCGACAGTGACTGCGTGAACAGTTTGTCAATTACTCCATAGAAAGGAGATGATCCAGCCGCAGGTTCCCCTACGGCTACCTTGTTACGACTTCATCCCAGTTACCAGCTACACCTTAGGACCTTGCTTCTATAAATAGTTAGCGCAGATACTTCGGGTGCGACCGGCTTCCATGATGTGACGGGCGGTGTGTACAAGACCCGGGAACGTATTCACGGCACCGTAGCTGATGTGCCATTACTAGCGATTCCAACTTCATGGAGGCGAGTTGCAGCCTCCAATCCGAACTGGGCCCAGTTTTGCAGATTTCCTCCACCTCGCGGTCTCGGTTCTCATTGTACTGGGCATTGTAGTACGTGTGCAGCCCAAGGCGTAAGGGCCATACTGACCTGACGTCATCCCCACCTTCCTCCCAGTTGACCTGGGCAGTCTGAATAGAGTCCCCACCATTACGTGCTGGCAACTATTCACAGGGGTTGCGCTCGTTGCTGGACTTAACCAAACATCTCACGACACGAGCTGACGACGGCCATGCAGCACCTGTGTAAGGTCCCCGAAGGGTCACACGCTTTCACGTGCTTAGCAATACATGTCAAGCCTTGGTAAGGTTCTTCGCGTTGCATCGAATTAAGCCACATACTCCACCGCTTGTGCGGGTCCCCGTCAATTTCTTTGAGTTTTAGTCTTGCGACCGTACTCCCCAGGCGGCGCGCTTAACGCGTTAGCTCCGGCACAGAAGGGGTCGAGTCCTCCTACACCAAGCGCGCACCGTTTACTGCCAGGACTACAGGGGTATCTAATCCCTTTCGCTACCCTGGCCTTCGTACCTCAGCGTCAGTAAATGTCCAGCAGGCTGCCTTCGCCATTGGTCTTCCTCTCGATATCCACGCATTTCACTGCTACACCGAGAATTCCACCTGCCCCTCCATTACTCAAGTCTAGCAGTATCGGATGCAGTTCCGGAGTTGAGCTCCGGGATTTCACACCTGACTTACCAAACCGCCTACGTACTCTTTACGCCCAGTGATTCCGAATAACGCTCGGGACCTTCGTATTACCGCGGCTGCTGGCACGAAGTTAGCCGTCCCTTCCTCTTATGATACTATCAAACATACATGGTATTAACACATATGCCTTACTCTCATATGACAGGAGTTTACGACCCTAGGGCCTTCATCCTCCACGCGGCGTTGCACCATCAGGGTTGCCCCCATTGTGAATGATTCTCGACTGCTGCCACCCGTAGGTGTCTGGACCGTGTCTCAGTTCCAGTGTTGCTGATCGTCCTCTCAGACCAGCTACCCGTCGTAGCCTTGGTGAGCCATTACCTCACCAACAAGCTGATAGGCCGCGAGCCCATCTCGAAGCGATACCCGAAGGCACCTTTAACCACCCTAATAAAAGGGGGCCACATGCGGTATTAATCTCCCTTTCGGAAGGCTATCCCCCGCTTCGAGGCAGGTTGCTCACGTGTTACTAACCCGTCCGCCACTAGAAAACATCTTAGTAAACTAATCAGTTTTCTCGTTCGACTTGCATGTCTTATCCACGCCGCCAGCGTTCATTCTGAGCCAGAATCAAACTCTCCGTATAAATTGCCATCTTACGATGGACTTTTTTAAACAGTTATAGGCTTTGTATCTTTATATTCTCATTTTAACTTTAACATCAAAACAAGACGTAAATTTACGATTACCAAATTGACAAGTAGCAGAAAGCTTCCCCCTTGCGAGATCCACTTTCCACTTCTCTGCGCACCAGTTATAAAACAGGCACACAGCGCACAATTCAATCTTTCCTCTTCCATCCTGACTACACCGTCCGGGTAACACTCCACAAACAACCGTGGTGGTTGTGAGTTTCAACATGCCATCCGCCTTGTAAGCAGGACCAAACTGTAAAAGATCACTTCAACGTGGAGATAAAAAAACCAACCGTAGACGAGCTCTTACGAACATGGTCCACGATTGACTTGGATGTCTCTCGCGTGCCCTCCAATGGAGCGGCGGGCGGAAACTACCCGAAATCTACGTCACGTCAACACCTTTTGGCATCTTTTTTAACTCTTTTTTCCCTCTCAATCATAACCGCATAATCCTCAGGTATTGATTGGCTGAAATAGAAGGGTATCAGTGGACAACGGGAGGCGCAGAACCACCCTCATCATTAGGATTATCAGGCAAGCGAATGGACTCAACCATGTCTACAACCTCCTGTGGTGGGGCTGGCGTAAACGAGCTTACTAAGAATGCCACAGCGAAATTAATCAGCATTCCGACACAGCCAATGCCCTCTGGAGAGATTCCAAGAAGATACTGCTCCGGTTTGCCACCGAGGAACTGGAAGAAAATAATGTAGCCTAAGGTGAAGCTGATACCGGCTAGCATGCCAGCAATAGCGCCCTCTTTGTTCATTTTCTTGGAAAAGATACCCATCAGCAATGTCGGGAAGAAGGATGAAGCCGCCAGCCCGAAAGCGAAGGCTACCGTTTTAGCGATAAATGCCGAGGGAGGGTTAATTCCAAAATAGGCGGCCACTCCAAGAGCGACGAATGAGGCCATACGTGCATATTTCACCTCCTCTTTATCCGTCAGATCAGGCTTGATGATCTTCTTCATCAAGTCATGTGAGATTGAGGTGGAAAGAACGAGCAGCAATCCGGCTGCCGTCGATAAAGCCGCAGCGATGCAGCCCGCCATGAGCAAGGCAATTACCCACTTAGGCAGGCCTGCCATATGAGGATTAGCCATGACCATGATATCATTACCGAACCAAAGCTCATTGGGGTTCGTCATATCCGCCTTGACCGCAAGCAGCCTTTCGCCGTGCACACCGATACGTTGATCCTTAGGTGCATCATATGCCGGATAGGTCGGCTTAGCCCCTAAGAAGGGCGAGGACGTCCCCGCTTCTGATTTGCCTGGGCCGGAATACTGAATCTTACCATCATTGTTCTTATCGACCCATGCCATCTGACCGGTTTCTTCAAAGTCCTTAAACCACGCAGGCGCTTCTGAGTAGCTGGTGTTGTTGAGTTTTTCGATGAGGTTAACACGAGAAAATGCTCCGATGGTTGGCGCGGTCAGGTAGATGACTGCGATAAACAATAAGGTCCAACAAGCCGAGCTCCTTACCGCACGAACATTCTTAACGGTAAAGAACCTAACAATAACATGAGGGAGACCGGCCGTTCCACACATCAATGCCGCTGTAATACAGAACATATTCACCTTCGACATTTTCCCTGAGGTATACTCGCTGAATCCCAGCTCCGTGTTGATGTTGTTGATCTTAGTAAGGAATGGAATGCTATCTGTCATCCCTGCTGTGTAGTCACCTATCAACCCAAGCTGAGGAACAAAGTTATTGGTTAGTGCAATTGCGATGAAGATCGCTGGAATAGTGTAGGCAAATGCCATCACGCAATACTGAGCAACCTGCGTATAGGTAATCCCTTTCATGCCACCCAGGCCTGCGTAAACAAAAACGATACCCGCTCCAATCGCGACGCCTAGAGGTATATCAATGCCGAAGAGTTGAGAGAAAACAACCCCCACCCCACGCATCTGACCCATGATATATGTCATGCATATAAAGATGGCGCATAGCACAGCAACAGCGCGGGCTAATTTCGAGTAGTAGCGGTCACCGATAAAGTCAGGAACGGTTGCTTTACCAAACTTACGCAAGAAAGGAACCATGAGAATGGTCAATAGTACAAAGCCCCCAGTCCAACCCATCAAAAAGCGGGACGCGTCATAACCGCTGATGGCGATAGTGCCAGCCATCGAGATAAAGGTCGCAGCACTCATCCAATCCGCAGCGGTAGCCATGCCATTAGCCAAGGGAGAAACCCCACCGCCAGCGGTATAGTATTCCTTGGTAGAACCGGCACGAGACCTTACGGCAATGCCGATATAAAGGACAAAAGACAGACCGATGAAGATGTAATTCCAGTAATCTTGACTCATAGTATAATTATTTTTTGGATGTGAAACCTTCCTCGCCCTCAAGCTTGTTCATCATGTGCTTGTAGACGTATAAAATAATCACAAAACAGATGATAGAACCTTGCTGAGCCATCCAGAAACCAAGAGGCGCATTCCCCACCTTCGGCAGAGCTTCATCTAGCCAGTCACGGAATAGGATGCCAGCCCCCAAACTGACAACAAACCACACCCCCAATAGGATCATGACTAATGTAATATTTTTTTGCCAATAACGACGACAGTGAAGTTCAGATGGTTGCTCGCTCATAGTAAAATGTATCTGGCGCTTATAGTGGGTTGGCATGAGGATGCAAACTGAGAATCAAAAAATAGACATTATTTTTTTGTCCGCATTGCAGCTTGAGTTGACAAAAGCCAGGACCCGTGTGATCAATTCGCCATGCAGACTGAGATTATCACCAATCGCGAAGTGAATGCTGTGCAGATTCCCAGTGGAGACCCCTTTGTTCTCCCTGCTGGAACAGCTGTCATTATCACTCAGACATTAGGAGGCTCCTACACAGTAGCCACTCAGTCCGGGCTTGCCCGCATCCCGTCAGAGGATGCTGACGCACTGGGAATTGACCCTTCAGACACAACTTCCACCAATACCGGCGGAGACTCTTTACCTACAGACGCTACCCCAGAGGACCATATCTGGAATCAGCTGAAACAAGTATTCGATCCTGAGATACCGGTAGACATCGTCAATCTCGGCCTCGTCTACGATTGCTCGCTTGAGGAAAAGGACGGCAAAAAAATCGCTAATGTAAAAATGACCCTGACCGCTCCCGGTTGTGGCATGGGTCCAGTCATAGCGGCCGATGCACAGGCACGCATCATGACTATTGAAGGTATTGAGGACGCCCACGTTGATTTGGTTTGGGATCCACCATGGAATCAGGACATGATCTCCGAGGAAGGAAAAATGAAGCTCGGAATGGTGTAATACACCCCCGCCCCTTCAATCCTCGCATTCTAGCGGATCCATTTTACCGGATCAACACGGTAGTATCTTTTAAGCTGCTCGTAGACTTCTGGGTAGTGCTCGCTAAGCTGTTTAGGCTTTTCGTAGAAGGTTTCTGTCGCGACAGCAAAAAACTCAGCTGGATTAGTGGCTCCATACGGGTCGATCACCGTTCGTCGACCCTTTTCAAGTTTGCGTTGAAAACGCCTAAAAGCCTGATTGAAAACCAGCGACCAGTCTCTGTATGTTCCCGCACTTGCCAGCTCAGGAACCCCGTCAGCGGCCCCATCCGCTTGATCGAGTTGATGCGCAAACTCATGTAGAGTGACATGACTGCCGTCCTCTTGATTTCTCCCCCCAGCAATAACGCTTTCCCATGCTAATACGACGCTGCCCGATTGCCAGCTCTCACCTAATCGCACATCGTCATGGCCATGCTCATTTTTCGCTTTATAGGCAGAAGGATATAATAAAATACTGCGTAGCTTGCGGTAGTAATCATGATTTCGATTGACCAGTAAAAGGCAAGCCTGCGCAGCGATAACATGCTGCATGTGCCTAGTAACTGCCTCCAGTCCGCCGCAAGCCTCAAACGACTTTTCGTAGAGGAACACATGCATCAAACCCTCGAGCTCATCTCGAAGATCATGAGGAATTCGAGCAAAGGTCACAAAATCTTGTGCAATAGCCTGACGATCTTCATCACTCAGCCGCAGCCTCATCCACTTCTGCCGCCGAGACCTAATGATGGCAGCTTGAGCGATGAAACCAACGCTTATCAATGCAACGACCGTCAGTATGATATAAATAGCGGTCATCGACTACCTGTGTTCCAAGCCAACAAGTCGTCATACTTAACCCCAGAACCACCAAAAATATCGAGAGCACTACCCACCGTCACGTCCACGCTACCACCACTGCGGTCTGCGACGAGCTCGAGGTCCGCCATGGATGCCACGCCGCCCGCGTAAGTGATTGGTATGCCCGCCCAGGCACCCAACACATCAACGAGCTCAGCATCAACCCCGCCACACAATCCTTCAACATCCGCAGCGTGAACAAGGTATTCAGAACACCACTCTGCCAGTGTTTCCAGAGTTGCGTGAGTGACATCAATTGACGTCAACGTTTGCCACCGGTTCATAGCCACCGTCCAGCCAGACTCTGTGCTGCGACAGCTCAGATCAACCACTACATTTTCTCGGCCCACTTCATTGGCTAGCTCTCGCAAGCGATCTTCGCGAAACTTACCGTCATCATCAAAAAGCCACGAGGTTACGATCACCTGTGAAGCCCCAGCCTCCAGCCACTCAACGGCATTGCGTATGTTGATACCACCACCCAACTGCATACCTCCAGGCCAAGCTTGGAGCGCATCACGCGCAGCATCAGCATTACCCGCACCCAGCTGGATAACGTGGCCGCCCCTCAGCTCATCTTTGTGGTAGAGATCCGCGAACCATGCAGGAGCACGATCTGAGACAAAGTTTTCGGTCGGCGGAGCTCCTGTGTCGCTCAGCGTAGCTCCGACGATTTGTTTAACCTGACCATCATGGAGGTCAATACATGGGCGAAAACGAGTCATGTCTTTTCTTATCCCTCTTCCCCTTCTTCTGCAAGCGCCTCTGCAAGCAACTTGATATATTCCTCTCGAGGCACTTCCATACCGCCGAATTGACGCAAGTGATCGGTCATCCACTGGGTATCAAGCAAAATGAAATTATGCTCTCTGAGCCAGTCAACGAGATACGCCAAAGCTACCTTGCTGGCATCCGTCTTACGTGAAAACATGCTTTCTCCAAAAAAAGCTCTACCAATAGCAACTCCGTATAATCCGCCCTGAAGCCCCTCATCGTCCCAAGATTCAAATGAGTGACAGTACCCAAGCTCGTAAAGCTGTGTATAACTATTGGCTATCATATCATCAATCCATGTCTCTTCACGCTGACTACAGCTGTTAATCACCTCTTTGAATGCCGTATTCACTTTCACCTCGTATCTTTTAGCCTTGAGGGTTCGTTTCAGGCCATGAGGTATGTGAAAGCCATCATCTAGGGGAATCACGCCACGCATTAGTGGAGCAAACCATAAGATCTCACCCTCATCCGCCATCGGAAATACGCCTTCTGTGTAGGCGCCTAATAAAACATGTGGGGGAATTATTTCCATACGGGCATCAATACGCTGCAGCTCACACAAGCAATAAGCATGACAAGTAAACACATGGCACCGCGCGGGCAATTTTGAATATCTGTCGATGTTGCACTATTCATGTGGCATTACGTTTTTTCATAGCGGCAAGAATGTCGTCAGCTTCTTGCTGATCTTCCTCAGCAACGACTAATCTGACACCACTGTGCATCGTCAAATGAGGCGCAATCGATCCTGTGATTTCGTCTAAAATCCTAGAATCAACGCCAAAGCTGGCGAGTTCCAGTCTTGCAAGCTCGGCCTGTATCAGCATCGTGTATTTACGCAGGACAACCATACCTTTTGAAATTAGCCTGCGCGCTAAGCCTTGCAACACCCAAATACCCGCGCTTGTATGCCCACACAAACAAAGCCGCAAACTATGGGAAATCCTGCTTGACTCAGGGCGGCTATACCCCTATCTCATGCCCCCCGCAGAGTATTCTGCACATCAACAACTACTTTTTCCTATGGCCACTACAGAAGTTATTCTCCGCGAAAAAATCAACAACCTTGGTTCAGAAGCCGACGTTGTCACCGTCAAGGCTGGCTACGCTCGCAATTTTCTAATCCCAGAAGGCAAGGCTTTCGAAGCAAGCAAAGCAAACCTCAAGCACCTTGAGTCACTCAACACCAAGCGCATCCAGCGTGAGGCAGAAGAGCTTGAAACAGCAACTGCTCTTGTCTCCAAGATCGGCAAACTCAAATTGGACTTCACTCTGGAGTCTGGTCAGGGCGGCAAAGCGTTCGGATCAATCACCACGATCGACATCCACAAGGAACTTGCCGAAAAAGGTATCGAGGTGGACCGTCATGCGATTGAGCTCAGCGGCCCCATCAAAACATCAGGCAAGCAGAACATTGAGATCAAGCTTCTCCCTGAGGTCACAGCCACACTGAAAATCAACGTTAAGGTTGATGGTGATGACTCAGCGCCTGCCTCATAGCAAGCTAAACAAAGCATCCTAAAATTTTCCAAACTCCTACCTGTTTCAGGTAGGAGTTTTTTCTTGTTGGCTGGTCAGTATACTCAACGAGCCAACCCAGTCATCAAGTGTTTGGAAAAGCTGCTCGCTGCCCGCACCACTAAAGGGCTCATGCCGTAGTTCCTCGATTTCTTCGTAACGCTTATTGCCATTGGGGAGCCGATCAAACAAGCGCTTGGTAAGCGCAGCTGGACAAACTGGGTCCGCTTTGCCTTGGGTGCATAGCAGAGCTATACTCTCAGGAATATCCTTAACGTTTTCACTCACCAGCTCTGCAAAATCAAGCAGGGATGTACCCCATCCAAGCGACACCCGGTTATGCCACAAATCGCTCTTCGTAATGCATTCACCCTCAATGGTAGCTTCAACGCGAGGGCTTTCGTCAGTTGCAGATGCGTTAAAGTTCTCAGGCTTAACGTGCGTCGAGAAAGTGAGTGCTGGAACTATAGGTGAAAGTAGTCGAGCGGCCCTCAGAAAAACGGGGTGCCTTCCTCTGCTGGGATCAACCAGAGGTGATGATAACCAAGCAAAACTCGGGATAGGCAAGCTGCCTTGACCGGCAAGCACAAGATGCCTAGCTGCCAACAAACCGCCCATAGAGTGACCCATTACTCCATAGGGAAGATCAGAGCTGTTATTGACATGCTCAAGCGTGCTTTGAATCACAGCGTCAAGAAGATGGACATCTCCACAGTGCCCCCTAACTCCCGGACTATGCCCATGACCTGGCAGCTCGGTAATAATACAGCGCACTCCTCGATCTACAAAGGGATGTAATACATTGAGGTAACGCTCTGCGTAGTCTCCTTGACCATGGTAGAAAATAGCTACAGCTGATACGTCCACACCCTGTGCTGGATGGATAATGAGACGATGTAGTAGATGACCCTCTATTTCTGTGCGCAGAAACTCTTCCCTCATTCTTTCAAGGTGGTTGCCAACTCTTTGAAAAGCGCAGCATCTTCATTACGATTCACGGCACTCAGACTGTGCTGCATTTCAGTCACATAACGCAAAAGTATAAAACCAAGATCGCCACCATCAGTCACCGCACATCTTGCACGCTCTGATATCTCGGGGTGGAGACGCAACAGAGCGTCGGCATCGAATTTTCTGCCACCATGAAAACAATCAATCAGGTGAGCCGTTCCTCCAATATCGATGCGTGCAAGGAAATGCCCCGGGTAGTTACAGCCGTCAACCTGACAACCAAGACGCCGCCCCAGCAGCATGAAAAGACAAGCCAGACTTGTAGGGTTACCGGTGTGCGAGTCAATGACCTGGCACAAGTCATAATTCTTAAGAGCATCTGCCTGCTTGGAGTCCCCTTTATAGCGGCCGCTCTTGAAAAGCCAGCGTCTCAGGTCATTTGCGCTTGGATCAACGAGATCTTGTTCTATCTCATCAGCCAGCATGTCTAAGCTATCAGAGAGCGAAGGCCGCAGGGTGACTCCATCATGCATAAAATCACATATCTGCCTGAGGAAATTTTCAAAGCTCTCCCAATCATCGCCCAGTGCTTCAGAGCCACCGGTGGGAACCAACCACTCATTGCGAAGCGTCTCCCTCCTTCCGGGTTGAAGTAAGCGGGAAAGGCGCTTTTTCCCTTCAGCATTAATATTGATACCTAGGGCCGCTAAATCGTGGCTAATATCCCCTCTTAGTTCAGAAATACGCTCCTTTACGATGGGGCGAACTGCGGGATCCTCATCATCAAGCAGCCTGATTAAGTAGGGCAAATCATCAAACACATTATCTCCTGCATTCTTTGACTGATCTTCTACATTGGCCATGCCTCATAATAACCTGTATTGACTTTATTAACCAACCTTAATCGTCGACAAAAAAGCCCCCGCAGAAAAAATCCTACGAGAGCTTTTCCCAACCCTGAACTAGACAAAATATTTATTCCTCGGGAGCTATGTCGCCCACTTCTGGCTTCGCTTTTGGCATCACCTCAAATCTAAACCCATTCTCCATATCTTTGAAAAAATTAATATTATCGATCCTGCCGCGAACATCATCAGGCACCGCAGCCTTATCTTTTGCTGTCTCATAGGGCCCATCAAAAAGCACTTTGCCCGATTTATCTTTGACCATGACTTCATGGTGTCCGTCCGTCACCTTGATCGTGACTGAGCCCTCATCGTCCATCACCGTCATCGATGACTGAGCATTAAAGTTAAACATCTTCTGAGGCTTGCCGGGTGCAGGCGCTAACCTCGCACGCCTTTGCATTTCTTCAAACTGATCTGGGCCGAGAAACTTCTTCATATCGAGATGGATCTCTCCATCTTTTTCCAACTGCTTAGCCAGTTCATCGAGACGGCGCTTCATCATTTCGCGCATGCGATCATGTTCGCCCTTCGGCAAATCAGCCATACCTCGCCAGAGTGGATTGTTTTCTTGATCTGAGCCTAGTTGATTGGCTTGCCCTAAAGTGATCTTTCTTTCAGCTAGAACAGCCTTTTTGCGCATCAACACACCTTCTTGTATAAAGGCAACCTCGACTTCGTCCGCTGGTTTCTTTGACCGCACCGCATCCCGAAGAGCTTCAAAACCGCCTATCTTCTGGCCGTCAAATTCTACCAGCACATCATGTTTCTTGATGCCGATTTTGTCGGCCGGTGCTCCTGCTATTACATGGTGAATCGTGAGACCTACTCCCGACTCTAGACCAAGGTGTTTGGCAAGAGTCTCAGACACAGGGGCCCCACCCAGACCTATACAAGCAACGCTTAAGGCTCCTTGTTTATCTGTTGTGCCCACAGCTGAAGTATCTGAAGGATCTGCAGGACCTTCATGATGACGTTGATCATTCACACCCCCATCAGCACTCGGTTTTTCAATAGCCAATACAGGCAAAACAAAGGCGATGGATACTAACCCAGTAAGGGCTTTCGCTTTGTAAATAATAT
The DNA here is from genome assembly GCA_009937455.1 of Verrucomicrobiaceae bacterium. Taxonomy (GTDB): domain Bacteria; phylum Verrucomicrobiota; class Verrucomicrobiia; order Verrucomicrobiales; family Akkermansiaceae; genus Oceaniferula. Next base: position 15,280 of record JAACFN010000009.1, read on the forward strand.
GGTGATCTATTCTCATTATTCTAGGGTGATTTACTGTTCTCGTATCTTTTTGATTTATATTTCATAGCTCAAAACGCGCATGAAATAAAAATAATAGCTGATTGGTCTATCCACTTATGTAGACGTCATGGACCGTCATTCTTGTCTGAATAAATTAGTATACTTTGATTGGAATTAGGTAACCGTCTTTTCTAGGGCGGCTAAGAATTACGTCCCGGCCGTCGCTGCTTTTCACCTTCACCTGATCCATGTATTCCACCTCGACGAAACGGAAAGGATTCTGATCGTCGTCATAAATGATTGTCTCTTTGCTATTGATTACTTTGCTCGTCAATATCTCAGCCGCAGGAGACAGGCTTACGGCATTACCCGAAGCAATGGAAGGGGCTGATATACCACGTATATTGGAAGAACGGTTACTTGAATTAGGTGCGTTGAAATCTAAAGGAGCATTCTGAGCAATTAGCTTTGTCTTCTTCGTTGCGAGGTCAGGTATCACTAATGCAGTCATGGCTGCAAGCAAGGCGACTGCAGCTGCAGCACTGAGAAAGCCCACACCCAATAATTTCGACTTCGTTTTTGTGCGGAGTTCATCATCACTGAAGCCGATGACATTTTGGCTATCGGACTCCGTTTCGTGCCATTGGTCCATGGCTTGAGCCATGCGATCCAGCATATTGGCAGGCATTGATACCGGCGCCATTTCTTTAAGATGAACTTCTAAAGCTTCTAGCTCCTGGGTGCATTCTTCGAAATGAACTTCGGCATTCACACTGGTGATCATAGACTCCTCCAGTCGGGAATGAAGCTCGCAACATACTGAGGCAGGCACTAATTCACACAACTGCTCTTCGAGCTCAAGTAGCTCTTGTGGTAGTTCATGGTCTGAATGGTTTGACATGATGTTACTAAATATATCGTTTGATCTGGTTTTGAGAAAATGTGGCTGAGCGCTTTAGAGATCGTCCTTTGCTCGTGTCGTCTCAAGCGCTTTCCTTAATCGCTCGAGTCCATACCGATAGCGTGATGCGACGGTATTGAGAGACACACCAAGTATCTCTCCAACTTCAGCGAATGTGTGATTTCCCCATACTTTCATTATAATCACTTCCGAAAATTTTGCAGGTAGTTTTTTCAGTTCGAGTTCCAGCAAGGACCTTGTTTCTTGATTCGATACATCACTGTGAAACCATGGATCAGCGAGACCACCTGTTTCCGTTTCTCGGTCTGCTTCAGACTTTTTTTCACGCTTTACTCGACGATCATTTTTACGACTGAGATCAATAGCTAACCGACGGATAGTTGTGTAAAGGAAGGGCCGCCAAGACTCTTGGCCACCTAAAAAAGAGCCCTCTTCCACCTTGCGCGCTAACTTGACCAATGCGTCTTGGAGAACATCTTCTGCATCTTCAGAAGTTCGTGTTTGCTGACGTGCAAACAACAGCATCCGGGCACCATTCTCAGTCAGCCATTGCCCCCAGTCGGGAGTCCCTCCAGCCATATGCTCAGCTTGAGCGCCATCTTTTAGGCTAGGCTCGGAGCCTTGCGGCGCCCCTGCGCTAGCAAATAGATGCTGAGTGATATTTGTTTGTGTGCTGTTCACAGATTTGTCCTTCTCACTCTCCATAACGATACTCCCAGCAACTATTGTTTAATAAATATGAAAAAAATCAAAGTTCACCTTTGCCATCATAACGCACTACCGGCCAGCATGACATCTAAATATTCACCCGTCGGCGACTCCGAAGAGGCTATTTCGGCTGGAGTGCCTGCAGCAACTACCTGACCTCCATGCCTACCGCCCCCAGGCCCAAGGTCAATCACCCAGTCCGAAACCGAGATAACATCAAGATTGTGCTCTACCACTACAAGCGAGTTACCGTTATCCCGAAGCCGGAAAAGAACATCCAGTAAAACTTGCACATCATTGTAGTGCAGACCGGTTGTCGGCTCATCCAATAAATACAAACAATGCCCAGTATTAGGCCGAGACAGCTCATGCGCTAATTTGACACGCTGAGCCTCACCGCCGGACAAGGTGTTTGCTGACTGCCCCAGCTGAATGTAACCCAGGCCTACATCACAAAGCGCATTCAATATACGCGCCAGCTTAGGCACATTTTGAAAAAATCGTGCTGCGTCCTCAGCGGTCATCTCTAGTACCTCTGCTATATTACAGCCCTTGTAAGACACCTCTAAAGTCTCCCTATTGTATCTACGTCCAGCACATGAATCACAAGTAATGTATACGTCGTTAAGGAAATGCATATCCAGACGGATAGCCCCGTCACCTTGACACTTTTCACAACGCCCACCTTGCATATTAAAACTGAAGCGCCCTACTCCATATCCGCGCTGCCTAGACAATGGCAATTTAGCAAAAAGTGCGCGGATTAAATCCAGTGCTCCGGTGTAAGTGGCAGGATTAGAGCGCGGACTTCTACCCAGTGGCTTTTGGTCCACCACAATGACCTTATCCAAATGCTCAATGCCTTCAATATCATCATGGGCGCCGGGCTTAGCCGAAGCGTGATTAAAATGACGGGCCAATACTCGCCGTAAAATACGATCAACCAAGGTTGATTTACCACTGCCGCTGGGGCCGGTTATAGAAACCAGCATACCGAGAGGGATGACGACATCAATACCCTGCAGGTTATTTTCACGAGCATTCCTGATGACAAGCTCACCTATTTTTTCGGCTGCTTTCTTGTTGAGCTCTCTCTTCGATTCGCCCGAGAGCCATTTTCCTGTGATCGAATCTTTGTGACTGATCACTTGTGCAGGAGTGCCTGCAGCAAGCAATTTACCTCCATGAATACCAGCCCCAGGGCCAATATCGATTAGCCAATCCGCTGAGCGTATCATCTCTTCGTCATGCTCAACGATCACCACCGTATTTCCAATATCACGTAAACGTTCCAAGGCGGCAATCAACCTAGCATTATCCGCACTATGAAGCCCAATGCTCGGCTCATCCAAAACATAGATCACGCCTGACAAACCTGCGCCAATTTGTGTAGCCAGACGAATGCGTTGAGCTTCCCCTCCGGAGAGAGTATTACTGGCTCGATCCAAGGTTAAGTAGGCCAAGCCGACATCATCAAGGAAACGAAGCCGACGGGTCGTGTCATCAACAACTCCAGCCAGAGCGTCACCACGATCCTGAGGCAGCGAAAGCTCAGCGAGCCATGCCAATGCAGCTTCCACCGACAAAGCACAGAACTCATCAATACTATGCAGGGCGCCGTCTTGACCCTCAAGTTTGACCGCGAGAATTTCAGGCTTAAGTCGACGCCCCTGACAACGGGCACATGGGTTTGCCATCATGAGACGGCTCATGCTACGACGCACGGCATTACTTTTGCTCTCACGCGAGAACCTCTCCACGTTAGCACACAAGCCCTCAAACCCAGCATCCTTGTCACCATGAAAGAGCACATTTTTGAAGCTTTCAGGAAGGTTTTCAAAAGCGGGACTGAGATCAACCTGCATTGCTGCAGCCAGCTTGCCTATGAGCCTGTCCTGCAAAGTCTTTTTGCGTTTATTACTTTTCCACATCACAACAGCCCCATCCGCTATTGATTTTGTCGGGTCCGGAACAAGAAGGTTAGGGTCGCATGACATCTCAGTGCCAAGACCGTGACAAACCCGACAGGCACCATGGCTTGAATTAAAAGAGAAATGTTTGGGTGTTAGTGCAGGCAATACAAAACCCGTCGATGGATTACGATAGCTCGTCGAGAAAGAGACTTCGGAGAAATTATCTTCATCGGGCTTCTTGACGAGACAACTCACCTGACTTCCGCAGATACGTAGGGATGTCTCTATCGAGTCAGCCAGTCTACTTTCAACCCCTTTTCTGATCACTAAACGATCGACCACTACCTCGACATTCTTGAGCTTCTGGGGCCAAGCCGAGGCCGCCTCATCCAGCTCATAGAGATCGTCATTCACACGAAGACGAACAAACCCCTGCCTTTGTAAATTCTCAATCAGGCTAGTAACATCCACAGCTTCTTGCAGAGGTATCGGGGCAAGAATCACTATTTTAGTACCCTCATCAGACGCCGCTAAGCATTCGATAATGTCTTGGGCTGTCATTTTCACCAGCCTCTCTCCAGTGCTTGGATCATGTGGAATGCCTACACTTGCGTAGAGTATGCGCAGATAATCGTAAATTTCAGTGGCAGTGGCGATAGTTGAACGAGGATTCACCCCACCACTACGCTGTTCAATCGCTATCGCTGGGCTCAACCCCTCAATAGAATCTACGTCAGGCTTATCGAGCTGATGGAGAAATTGCCGTGCATAAGCGCTCAGGCTTTCCACATAACGCCTCTGCCCCTCCGCGTAGAGGGTATGAAAGGCAAGCGATGACTTTCCGCTACCGCTGGGACCCGTGATCACCACCAACTTTCCGCGCGGTATTTCTACGTCGATATTACGCAAGTTGTGCTGCCTGGCTCCTTTGATCACAATTGTGTCCACACCGCTATCTAGCGCACCGAGCACGAGAAATCCACCGTACATTGAGATTACTTGTATTTTAATACTTATCCATATTACACTCCGGCACCGTGCAAGGTGTCACCGCTCTTTGTATTTTTGACATGCCGTATCATTTCACCATGAAGCTACTACGTTCCCTGCCATGCGTCGCCGCGGTTGGGATTACTATACTCAGCTCCTCATGTATCCGGGGACTCCGAGTAGAAATGCGACAGCCGGTAGACCGACTTGCCGCTGTCGGCACCACTCGATTTGAGGCAGTAGCCGCCGACACAGTGCGCGCGCCATGGACCAGCGGCAACCATGTTGAGATACTCGTGAATGGGGATGAAATCTTCCCCGCGATGCTCAACGACATCAAGACAGCAAAAGAGAGTATTTGCTTTGAAACCTATCTATTTATTGAAGGCAAAATGGCTAGCCAGTTTGTCAGTGCCTTCTGTGAGCGCGCCCGTGCTGGAGTAAAGGTGAATGTCATTCTGGATTCCGTGGGCGGCATGAGCATGGGAGACGACAACTACGAACGCATGGTCAAGGCAGGGGTCGATGTAAAACTCTACCACCCACTCAACCTCAGAAACCTGCTCCGCTTAAAGTCGGCTACTCAGGTGGATGCGGCGTTGCTGACTTCTGGATGGGAAATGCGCAGAGCCCAAAGCACTGGCGAGAAACCCACTACCGCTTAACCGGTCCTGTCGTCGCGCAGCTGCAACAAAACTTCAACGAGAACTGGGTCAAATGCGGCGGCGCATCACTCACAGGAATTTCCTATTATCCGCATTTACAGCGCACAGGTAAGGTAAAGGCACAGGCATACACCGCTTCCCCCATTGATAAAAACTATGCCATTCCTCACATCTACCGCCAAGCCATGGCCTCGGCACGCAAGAGCATTGTCATCAAAAACTCCTACATCTTTTTAGACAGGCCCATGATGAAGGCCGTCATCGATGCTCGCAAACGCGGTGTTCATGTTGAAATGATCTTCGCGTGGGAGCACACCGATGCCTGGCCCATAAGACATCTTTCCATTTACCAGTATCACAAACTGCTCAAGGCTGGAGTTCACATCTATGAGTATCGCCCATCCATGATTCATTGCAAAGTCATGGTTATCGACGAACTTTTTTCGATTATCGGATCTGCCAACATCGATCCACGCTCGCTCTACATTAATGACGAATCAAACGTAAACATCCTCGATGAAGATTTCGCCAAGCAACAGCTCGGCATCATCGCCAACGACAAACTCGACTCTCAGCGCGTTCTAAAACCCCCGTTTTTTTGGAATCCCGTTACCATTCCCTCCCGAGCTGCGGTTACAGTGATTGCCCCCCAGCTTTAGCCTAATTCTTCAGCTAATCCCCTAGTCAAACCATTGGGGCATAAGCATTGACGGGACTTCTTGACAAAGTCTACTGCGCCACTATTCTCCCCCCGCCTACCCCACCAGGTAGGTTTCATTATTATGTGAATCGGTCTATATTCTTTTTATATTCCAGCAGCATAAATAACTACGAATCAATTCCTTATGAATACCATCCGTACATTCCAAACTGGCTCCGGCACCGAAGGCAAATATCACTCACTTCCAGCACTTGAAGAAGCTGGACTCGGAAAAATCTCCCGCCTGCCTATCTCAATCCGTATCGTGCTCGAATCTCTGCTTAGAAATTGTGACGGTCGTAAGGTGCAGGAACAGGACGTTCAGAATCTTGCCGGCTGGAATGCCTCCAATCCTGGCACCTACGAAGTTCCTTTTACCGTTGCTCGTGTTGTTCTCCAGGATTTCACTGGTGTTCCACTCGTCGTTGATCTGGCTGCCATGCGTAATGCGGCCGCAGAAGCAGGCGCTGACGCATCCGTCGTTGAGCCGCTCGTGCCTGTTGACCTCGTCATCGATCACTCCGTGCAGGTTGACTTTGCCGGTTCACAGCAGGCCTTGGAACGTAACCTTCAGATTGAATTCATCCGCAACAAGGAGCGTTACCAGTTTCTCAAGTGGGGCCAGCAAGCTTTTGAAACATTCGGCGTAGTGCCTCCCGGCATCGGCATCGTTCACCAAGTCAACCTAGAATACCTCGCCAAAGGCGTGCTTGAAAAAGAAGGCACCTACTATCCTGACACCCTCGTCGGCACAGATTCTCACACCACGATGATCAATGGTCTTGGAGTTGTTGGCTGGGGCGTTGGTGGTATTGAAGCTGAAGCAGGCATGCTCGGTCAGCCCGTCACCTTCCTCGTTCCTGAGGTTGTAGGTGTTCATCTCTCAGGCGAGCTCGCCGAGGGCGTCACCGCTACCGATTTAACACTTAGTATTACTCAGCTCCTTCGTGAACACGGTGTTGTTGGCAAATTCGTCGAGTTCTACGGCCCAGGTGCCAAGTCACTAAGCCTGCCCGATCGGGCCACCGTTGCCAACATGGCTCCCGAGTATGGCGCTACCATGGGCTTCTTCCCCATTGATGGAGAAACGATCGCCTACCTTCGTGGCACGGGTCGCTCTGAAGAAACCTGCGCTACCGTCGAGAACTACTTCAAAGCACAGGAAATGTTCGGCATCCCTGAACAAGGTGATATCGATTACTCCGTATCTCTCGACTTTGACATGGCAAGTGTCGTTCCCGCTGTCTCAGGACCGAAGCGGCCACAAGACCGCATTGATGTCACTAATCTCGGCGATAAATTCAACGAGCTATTTACTGCTCCTGTCGCCGATGGCGGTTATGGGCGTGATGCTGACACACGCAACGTCGCTATTGATCTTGAGCTTCAC
>JAACFN010000110.1 GCA_009937455.1 Verrucomicrobiaceae bacterium
TGAGAGCAAGCACCAATTGCCTCACCGAGAACCTTTGTGCTCTCGACACGGGAATCAATGATCTCTTTTTTATTCTTCTTGTTGTGTCTGCAGTTAATCGACCTACCTGCTAAATTCACCACGGCAGTAGCACCGTTCAACTCAGATGCCCAATCACCTATCGTTTTACCATCCCAGAGCACGTGCCTACAGTTGGGGTCTAAGCCCTTCTGGCGACGCGCCAGGCCAACAACATCCCAGCCCTCCCTACAAAAATGACGCGTTAAATGACGGCCAATAAAGCCATTGGCACCAGCGATGATTAATTTTTGCATAGCGTGATTAAATTCAAGTTGGTTTATTAAATAATGGATTACTTGGAATAATCAAGACATCAAAACGATCTAAATGACACCATCAGGAATCCCCGCCAAAATGGTCACCATCTCGTCAACCTCACCCACTTCACAGCTCGGCAGAAGAGCACGATCAAGCTTAGCAAGAACCTCTTCGTCGTTTTGCAGAGAAAAGATTTCCCTTAAGAGCCGCTCATTGCATGCCGCCAAATGACAGACTTTTTGAGCAACCGGCATTAATGAAGCTGAACTCAGCCTCTCTCCCAGATCTACATGAGCGAGACACACCAGCATGCATTGCACCCAAGCTGCCGCTCCGCGATACATGCCCCCGCTGTCATTTCGGACCACAAGCTGCCTTTCTAATTCACCCATGCCCATGCTTTGAAACCACTCTTCAGCACGTGCTGATTGGTAGGGCACGCAGTTAAGATTACAGGAGCAGGGCTGCTGGCGAAGCCACTTGACAAACGACGAACAGATATCACACCGGCTGTCATAGAAAATGTCTATGCATTTGTTATACTGAGTAATTTTCATAAGATTGATAATGAATGATGGTTATTTGGTTGATTACCTATTTGCGCTTAACCTAAAAATTTAGCGGCTAGCTTCATCGCCGGCCCGTAAGAGAGTTTATCGACTTTACTGCCCAAATTCCGGGCGAAACTGACAAAGTTCTCCAGCTCCTTCACTTGATTACGAAACGCTTCTGCTTCAGCGCCCTGGAGTCCCTTTGTTTCTTCCTGGCAGTTGCGCAATAAGTCCAGTGCTGGATCAATTTCACGACGCTGGCGCTCTCTGAGAATAATCGTAAATATCTTCCAAACATCTCTCTCTGCATCAAAATATTCCTTACGGTCACCTTTTTTGACCACAATGCGCACCAGTCCCCACGAAACCAGCTCCTTCAAGTTGGTGTGGGCATTACCACGACTGACAGAGAGCTTTGCCATCACCTCGTCCGTGCTAAGAGCCTCCAGACCAGTCATTAGCAAAGCATGGATCTGCGCCATCGTTCTGCTAATACCCCAGTGGCTTCCAAAAGCGCCCCATTGTGAAATAAAATTATCTCTCACTTCATCAAGAGTGAGATCTGTTGAAACATCTAAGTCATTCATCAATTTCAGTAATTACTGAAAATTCAGATACTTTCAAGTGTTTTCTTGGCAACTTGCAAATTTGGCGATCACGCTGAGCGAATTCTAGCTTATTTGTGAGTCAAAATTCTTCCTTAAACCATATTTTGCGCAATCACTAGCCAATGATATCGCCTTATTTGGAGTGGCCTTCACCTGTGCGTGCTAAAACTCATATTCAGCCCTCACGTGCGCTTGTGAAATATTTCACAAAGTGCTTGCTTATTGCCCCATTTTGGCCCTCCTTCTGCTTGGCAAATTGTCATGAATTCGACTCCATACCAAGCACCCGACACCGCGGCCAAAACACAGGCTGGGCTCGACTCTGATTATCAGGCAGAAACCGATGATATACTCGGTGAAAAAATGGTCCTCAACATGGGGCCATCACACCCAGCTACCCACGGAGTATTACGCCTTATCCTAGAGTTGGATGGCGAAATTGTCACCAAGTGCGATCCTGATATTGGTTATCTTCACCGCGGTGATGAGAAAATCGCGGAAAACATGCATTATAACCAATTCGTGCCCTACACGGACCGTTTGGATTACCTCGCACCTCTTGCCAACAATGTAGCCTATACATGTGCTGTAGAAAAACTCATGGGCTGGGAGCTTCCTCCACGAGGCCAAGCAATTCGTGTCATCTGCTGTGAACTCGCCCGCATTGCCTCTCACATGCTTGGTGTTGGTGTTTGCGCGATGGACGTCGGCGCAATGACCGTCTTCCTATACACCTTCACTGAACGAGAAAAAACCTACAACCTCTGTGAGCAACTCACCGGGGCTCGCTTCACCACTTCCTACACCCGCGTCGGCGGTCAAGTTCGCGACTTACCTGATGGATTCCTCACCAGTCTCGAAACATTCCTCGACGAGTGCTCGCAGACGATCGATGAGATCTCCAAGCTTCTTGATCGTAATAAAATTTACCTCAAGCGCATGATCGACATCGGCACTATCTCTGCTGAGGACGCTATCACCTGGGGCATGACCGGCCCCAACCTTCGGGGATCTGGCGTAACGCGCGACCTACGTAAAGACAACCCCTACCTCGGATACGAAAACTATGATTTCGACATCCCCATTGGTGAAAATGGTGACTGTTACGATCGTTACCTCTGCCGCATGGAAGAGATGCGCCAGTCAATACGCATCATACGTCAAGTCATCGCTGATTTACCCGGTGGCTCGGTCAATATCGCTGACTCCAAGAACATGCTGCCAGCCAAGGAAAAGGTGCTCACCAGCATGGAGGAACTCATTCACCACTTTATCGTCGCCACTCAGGGCATTGAAGCCCCCGCTGGCGAGGTCTACTTTGGTGCAGAGAACCCCAAAGGCGAACTAGGATTTTACATCAACTCCAAAGGCGGAGGCGTGCCTCACCGCATGAAGATCAGGTCCCCTTCCTTCGTCAATCTCTCGATCCTTTCTCACCTCATGCCCGGGCACATGATTTCTGATGTGCCCGCCATCCTCGGTTCGCTCGACTTCGTTATGGGGGAATGTGATCGATAGTAAGTTCAAAACGAATCATTCAGCCTAAGCTCCACTTTAAACACTCTGTTATTCCAGCCTCGAAAATGGACAACACCACATTCCCACCCTTTGCGATCACTCCTGAGATTGACGCAGAGGCCAACAAACGCATCAGCCAATACCCGGAGGATAAAAAGCGCTCAGCTGTGCTGCCGCTGCTACATATCGTCCAACACAACTTTGGATTCATTAATACCGAAGCCACTGAGTGGGTTGCATCCAAACTAGATCTTGAGCCAATGCAAGTTCACGAGGTTGTTTCTTTTTACCCCGGACTGCGCGAACACTCGCCGGGAAAATACCACATGCGTGTCTGCCGCACACTCTCTTGCGCTATGGCTGGATCCGAAGAACTCATGGAACGCCTCTGTGAGCTCACCGGTATCGACCGCTCTCAAAGCGACTCTCATCACAACCCCATCGCCGTCTCACCTTGCGGGCAGTGGTCTGTGGAGTTTGCTGAGTGCCTTGCCTCCTGCGGCACTGGCCCCGTATGCTTAGTGAACGACGACTTCCATGAGGCCGTCAATCCAGACAGCGCACAAGAACTACTCAACAAGTATGGCAAAGCTGACAGCCCTGCCGCTAACTCCTAAACCCTCACCGAGATCACCCAAGCATGAGCAACATCACCTATCTCCCAGGTAAAGAACCAGACGCGCGTGAACACCGCTTAATCTTCAAGAATATCGACCGCGTTGGCTGGGATAACTCCATCGATTGCTACATTAAGGATGGCGGTTACGAGCAGCTTAAAAAAGCGTTCACCATGGAACCTCAAGCCATTACCAACGAGGTGAAGACTGCTGGGCTGCGAGGCCGAGGTGGAGCAGGATTCCCCACCGGAGTGAAATGGGGTTTCATACCGCCCAACAACACCAAACCGGTTTACCTGATCTGCAACTGCGACGAATCCGAGCCCGGCACCTTCAAGGATCGCTACATCGTGCATCAAGACCCTCACCAACTCATTGAAGGCATGGTCATCTCAGCCTTTGCTGTCGGAGCCAACACGGCCTACATTTACATCCGTGAGGAATTTCCTGAAGCATCAGAAATCCTTGAAAAAGCCATCGAAGACGCACGCGAGAAAAACTTCCTTGGCGATGACATCCTAGGTTCAGGCTTTAATCTCGAAATATACCTTCACCGCGGTGCTGGTGCATATATTTGCGGAGAGGAAACCGGATTGATTGAATCTCTTGAGGGCAAGCGACCATACCCACGCATTAAACCTCCCTACTTCCCAGCAGCACTGGGTCTCTACATGTCACCGACAATCGTCAACAACGTAGAGTCTCTTTGCCATGTCAAACACATCATCGGCATGGGTGGCGACGAATACGCCAAGCTTGGCACACCGCGCAACACAGGAACGCGCATACTCTGCGTATCAGGAGATGTTAAAAAACCTGGTTATTACGAAGTCGAAGTCGGCAAAATAACCATGGGCGAGCTTCTCAACGATGTCTGCGGTGGCCCCAAAGACGGCCGAAGCTTCAAAGCCGTCATCCCGGGTGGTTCATCAGCGAAGATCATGCGCTGTGAGGAGACTTACCAAATCAAAAACCCAGACGGCTCACAGCGAGAACTTTCCTTTTACGATATCCCCATGGATTTTGATACGATTGCAGCCTGCGGCTCGATGGCTGGATCTGGTGGTGTCATCGTCATGGATGACTCACGCAAAATCTCCTGGGTGCTCAACAACATCAACCATTTTTACGCTCACGAATCTTGCGGACAATGCACACCATGCCGAGAAGGTTCGATGTGGATGCGCAAGATCTCTGACCGCATCGTCAATGGTCAAGCCACCCCTGAGGACGTGCAAACACTCGAAGATGTCGCCTACCAAATTGATGGCCGCACCGTATGCGCCTTCGGTGAAGCTGCCTCGTGGCCGGTGGAAGCCATCATTTCAAAGTTCCGTGACGAGCTTGAAGCTGAAACCTCAGAGAAAAACGAATATCTCTCTGAAGAAGCTAAGCGACAACTCTCGTTCATTAACCTCTAAGCTAAGTTACCCGAGACTAACCAGCACTCTATTAAAATGAGCGATTCTACTACCACCAAGCTTCCTAAGGATACCGCTGCTGAAAAAGGCATGGTTAACATACAGGTTGACGGGCATTGGATTCAAGTGCCACGCGGCACAAGGATGATTGAAGCCTGCAAACTGGCCGAAAAAGAAGTCCCCCACTACTGCTACCACCCGAAGCTTTCCTCACCCGGCAACTGCCGCATGTGTCTCGTTCAGATGGGCATGCCACCCCGCCCTAATCCGGGCGAAGAGCCGTCCTATGATGAGAATGGCTTCCAAGAAATCAGCTGGATGCCACGTCCAGTGATTGCCTGCGCCAACACCGTTGGCGAAAACATGGGAATCAGGACCCAAGGTGAACTCGTTGAGAAATGCCGTGAGGGCGTCATGGAATTCCTCCTCATCAACCACCCATTGGATTGCCCTATTTGTGATCAGGCTGGAGAGTGTAGCCTTCAAGAATTTTCTGTTGAGCACGGCAAGGGAAGCTCACGCTTCAAGGAAGATAAGGTCAAAAAGCCTAAGAATGTCAAAATCGGGCCCCGCATCCGTCTCGACGATGAGCGCTGCATCATGTG
>JAACFN010000111.1 GCA_009937455.1 Verrucomicrobiaceae bacterium
GATCGAGTTCGAGCATCGGCACATCTGAATATGAAAGCGAGATGAAGGGCTTTGTGGCCTCCTCTGGTTGACATGGATTAAGCTTAAGGATCATGCTTGCAAGGGTCATGGCCTTTACGGTTTCACTGGCTTCTTGTTCTTCACCTTTTTCTGGGTCTTGATCATCAGCTAGCAACGCCTCGAGATCTTCATTTTTCTTCTCAATGCTGATGGGAAGATAAATGGATTGCTCAATAAGGTGAAAACGAGGGGCGCTCTTTTTGGCTGGAGTGGGTTTTGGTGGGGGCGGGCTAGCCTTGTTGGGTTTTGGCGGCGCTTGAGGGATATTTTTGATCGGTGTTTTGTATGCGCTAAGTGTAGGCAATACGCCTTTCCAATTGGCACTATCTTGGTGCTTAGATGTATCTGGCCGCAGCGTTTTACAGGCATCCTTTAGATAGCGAGCCAATTGATTGGCTTCCGCTCTAGCTTGCGGCTTAGAAAGTAAGCTCTGCAAATTTTGAATGTCTGCGGTGCATTTTGTTATGAGATGGTCGGCTGAGGTAGGTGGGTTTTTCCCTGCTGACAATGCTTGGCTGATCTCTTGCGGGCGCTTGTTTTGTGGATCAAGCTGCATGGCAAGCAGGAGTAGCCTTGCGGTCGCTTGTTGCTGGATAGGTGAGCTGTCATGCTTTCTGAGTGCGATGATCGCGAGTGATTTGCCAAGCTGCTGCATGCGATGCTGCGGCAGATGGATTTTCTCAAGTTGAAACAGCTCCGTGGTGTGATCTGGCTCAATATATTCAGCGGCTCGACTGACGCTGATCGTCATCGCTAGGATGATGGACAGGTGAATGGAGAGCAGGGCAATAGGAGGGACAATAGGCATGGTAAGGCTGGCGCTAGAGAATCTCGTGAGCATAGATGCATGCTTCGAAGGCGGATATATTTAGTCTAGCTGCTATGTATTTCAAGAGCCAATAGGCAGGCTGAGAGGGGCTGGTGGTGACAAAGATCATTTTGTGCGTGATGTCCTAGCCCAGCTGTGGTTTGGATAGGGCATGTCATCGTCTGCCGCTCCTCTGATTGATTACCTTCGTGAGCTCGAGGGGCGTGGCGAGAAGTATATTAGTGTCGATGATGACGCCCGCAAAATCCTGCGTGAATTTTACCTGCGAGCACGTAATGGAACGGTGGCTTCTGCGAGTGCAGTGAGTCCGAACAAGGCGGCAGGAGTAAAGACAGTTGCAGCAAAGACGGTTGCAGCAAAGACGGCCGACGTAGCAGAGCTCAGTGCAGAGACACCCCATGTCAAAACTCAGCAGCATGATGTGGATGCGGCTGACGGGTTGCAGGCCAGCGGATCGTGTGCCAAAGAAAAGATAGCTTCCTTGAAGCGGCAAGTCGCCAAGTGGCCAGCGGTGTCAGCACTTGCAGACTTACGTAAAACCATGGTTTTTTCCGTGGGCAATCCCGAGGCTGATATCATGCTGGTGGGTGAATCTCCTGGTTATGATGAGGAGCGCCTTGGTGAGCCGTTTGTCGGCAAGGCAGGACAAAAGCTCGACGGTATTCTGAAAGCGATGGGCGTTGAACGCAACAACACCTACATCACCAATATTGTGAAATTTCGCCCGGCGATGCCCAATCAGACGACGAATAACCGCCAACCAACAAGCGAGGAGTTGGCGGCATTCATGCCTTTTATCCAAGAGGAAATCAAGGTGGTGGCGCCTAAGGTGATCATCGCTCTGGGTGGAACGGCAGCGCAGGCACTACTGGCCAGTGAGGAGTCCGTAGTCAACATGCGTGGCGAGTTCCATGATTGTGATGGGGTGCCATTACGCGTGACCTACCACCCATCTTACATTCTGCATAACGAGGCGACCTCGGAGAAACGCAAGATCTGGGAAGACATGCTAGCAGTGATGGACTTACTCCAGATGCCTGTGAGCGAAAAGCAGCGTGGCTACTTCGCCTAGTCTAGCTGGGTCCTTGGGGGCCTATTCGACATCAATCCATGCTTGCACTGGCGGGTGATATGCAGTCAGTTCGGGGCATGCAAACGAGTCACCCATTTTTGGCAGACGACTACCACATCCGCTGGTCAACACTCACGCCTGATCACGTCGAGGCAGATATCAACAAGGGTCTTGAAATTGCCGAAGCAAACCTTGATGAGCTGCGCAAGCTTGATGTGGCAGAGCTAAGTTATGAAAATACCTTTGAGGCACTGGAAAACGCATCGGAGGAACTGGACCGCGCTTGGGGTAGGCTTAACCACCTCGATTCTGTCTGCAATGACGAGGACCAGCGCGCGGCCCTTAATGCTGCGCTGCCTCGGGTAACATCATTTTACGCGGCGATTCCGTTGGACGATGCCATCTGGGAAAAACTGAAGGCCTTTTCAGAGTCAGACGCATTTCAGGATTTGGACGCTACTCGAAAGCGCTATATCGAGGAGACCTGCGCAAGCTTCATTCAGTCCGGAGCTAACCTGCCGCTCGATAAAAAATCCCGCATTGCGGAAGTGCAGTCGAGGCTTTCTGAAATCACTCAGAAGTTCAGTGAAAACGTGCTCGATTCTACTAATGCATGGGAGCTGGTGATTGATGATGAGTCACGTCTTGCCGGTTTGCCTGAGTCTGCTAAGGCTGCGTCTGCCGCGGATGCAGAGGGCAAAGGACACGAGGGGAAGTGGCGCTTTACCTTGCAATATCCGTCGATGGGGCCGGTGTTGCAGTATGCCGATGATGATGAGTTACGCCGTGAGATCTGGGAGGCGAATGGCACTGTCGGGCGTGATGGCGACTTTAACAATACGGCACTCATTTGGGAAATCCTCGAACTGAGGCAGGAGAAAGCGCAGCTGCTGGGCTATGACAACTTTGCGGATCTCACCTTGGAGCGTCGTATGGCGCGTAATGGTGAGGCGGCGCTTAAGTTTACCGAGGACCTGCACGATAGGATCATAGCGGCTTTTGAAAAAGACACCGAGGAGCTGCAGGCATGGAAGGCGCAGCAGACGGGCACGGATCCGGGACCGATGCAGCCGTGGGAGGTAAGTTACTGGGCTGAGAAACGTCGCAAGGCGGAGTATGATTATGACGAGGAGGAGTTGAGGCCTTACTTTCCGCTGCCCAGCGTGATGGATGGCATGTTTGGTATCGTCAGTAAGCTCTACAACATCCGCATCGAGGAGCGTGAGACGGGGGAAGACATCGAGACCTGGCATCCGGAGTGCTGTTTTTATGATCTTTATGACAATGCATCCGGTGAGTTGCTTGGATCATTTTATGCCGACTGGCATCCGCGCGAGAGTAAGCGCGGTGGGGCGTGGATGAATTACTTTGAGACGGGTTTGCCGCCGATGAATGGCTCACCGCGCGAGCCTCATCTCGGGCTGATGGTGGGTAACATGACCAAGCCAATCGGTGGCCAGCCTGCCCTGATGGACCATCGTGAAGTGGAGACCATTTTCCATGAGTTTGGCCATCTTCTTCATCACCTGTTAGCCGACGTCACCGTGAAGTCATTATCTGGAACCAATGTTGCCTGGGACTTTGTTGAGCTGCCTTCTCAGATTATGGAGAATTTCTGCTGGGATCGTCAGAGTCTTGATCTTTTTGCCCGCCACTACGAGACAGGGGAGCCAATCCCCGAGGACCTCTACCAGAAAATGCTGGCGGCTAGGAACTACATGAGTGCCAGTGGTTTTATGCGTCAGCTCGGGCTGGGTAAACTTGATCTGGATCTGCATGTGAAGCTCAGTAATTATCGTGGCAGGGATTTAGACGAGGTGGATCGTGAAATTCTCGCAGATTACAAGGCTCCTATGGCAACGGACGGGCCCTCGATGGCGCGCCGTTTCAGTCACCTTTTCTCCTCGCCGACCGGTTACGCAGCCGGCTATTACTCCTACAAGTGGGCGGAGGTATTAGATGCTGATGCCTTTACCCGTTTTCAGCGGGAGGGCATCCTTAATCCCGAAACTGGTCTGGCATTCCGTGAGGCAATTCTCAGCAAAGGTAACTCGGCACCTGCTGACCAGCTCTATGAGAATTTCATGGGTCGTGCTCCAGACCAGACCGCTCTATTAGAGCGCTCGGGCTTGGCCTGACCTGGGCTTAGTCCTAATGCTAGCCCTAGTCCTAGTCCTGGGTGAGCTTTGATCCCCACCAGTTTTTGTTGGGCACGTAGTTCGCGTCTAAGTAGCGGGCGTGCGTTTTTTCGAGTTGAGCTGTGTGTTTCTTGTTAAAGTTCTCACGGTACTTTGTCTTGGCCACGTGGTTGTATCGTTTGTCTTGGAGTGGTACCAGGGCTCCCGTTTCCTTGAGCCAGGCATCAAGTTCTTTACGAAGAGTTTGAGTGATTTTTGGCTCTTTAGTAGCGAGGTTGTTCTGCTCGCCGATGTCCTTGCTGAGTTGGTAGAGCTCATCGTTACCGTCCTCATAGTAGTGGATGAGTTTCCAGTCGCCCTTGCGGATGATGGCGGAAGGTTCGCCTCCTTGGTTGCCATAGTGCGGGTAGTGCCAGAACAGAGCGCGATCGGTGATCTTGTTACCTTTCAAAAGAGGCACGAGGCTGAGACCATCGACATGCTGCTCCGGCATGGCGGGTAGGCCTGCCAGCTCAAGCATAGTGGGAAAGAAGTCCGTGCCAGTTACTGGGATGGCAGAGGTGGATTTAGCCTGAGTCAACCCTGGGGCCTTGATGTAGTATGGTTGTTTGATGCCACCTTCCCATTGGCGGCCCTTACCACCACGCAGCGGCAGGCAGGAGGTAGCGTAGGCGTCACCCGAGGATACTCCGCCGTTGTCCGATGTGAAGATGACCACGGTGTTTTCCGCCAGCCCGAGATCGTTGAGGGCCTTGAGCACAATACCCACAGCATCATCCATGGATTCCATCATGCCGGCGTAAATCGGACAGTCCTGAACTTGGCGAACGGGTTTGGTGCGATCGACCAGAAACCGATCTCCCTGATGTGGGGTGCGTTGTGCCTTGTCGCGGTATTTTTTCCACAGTGCGGGTGTGGTTTGAATGGGGGCGTGCACGGAGTAGAAGGAGAGGTAGGCGAGGAAGGGCTGGTTTTTGTTTTCCTTGATGAAGCTCGCGGTTTCTTCGGCGAGGCGAATAGGTAGAGACTCACCAGCGGGGCCATCGCTGAGTTTGGGATTATTGTGGGGTGAGAAGAATCCACCAGGAGGGCTCCCTCTTCGGTGACCGCCCTTGTTGATCTGAAAACCGTGGTCTTCGGGATGTGAGCCCTTGTCGCCAAGATGCCACTTGCCGGCAAAGAAGGTTTTGTAGCCGCTCGCTGCGAGAGCCTCGGCCAAGGTGGTTTCCTCATGGCCGAGGTGGCGTTTGTATTCCGAGGGCAGTATCTTGTCGTTGCGCTTCCAGGCTAGGCCTACTCGGGCTCCTATGTAGTCGGTGATGCCGTGATTGACGGGATATTTGCCGGTTAAAATACTAGCCCTAGAAGGAGAGCAGACCTGACAGGTGGAGTAACCCTCGGTGAAGCGCATGCCTTCGTTTGCGATGCTGTCGATGTGCGGAGTCTCATGCAGGGTGGAACCCTCAACGGACATGTCCTTAATGCCGAGGTCATCAGCGAGGATGAAGAGGAAGTTTGGTTTGTCTGT
>JAACFN010000112.1 GCA_009937455.1 Verrucomicrobiaceae bacterium
ACACCATCACCGCTGTCGGTAAAGGTGACTTCGATGTATCCCTGCGCGTTGAGCACTGTCGGGGCAATCGAGTCACCATTAGCGGGGCTGGAGAGGTCAGCGGTCGGAGCCGTGGCATCAGGACCGGCCGGTGTCACCAGTTCGATGCGCACTGCATCGGCGATGACATACTCATTGGCGCTACTCGAGTTGTCGGAGAGCTCCACGACCAGCGTGCCGCTATTGATGGTCACACTGGCGGAAATCACCTGAAAATTTAACCCGGAGTCCACATGGTCAGCCACAGGAGTCAATTTCTGATTAACCGTAGCGGTGGTCAGCTGTATTGCATCGTCCAAGATCGTATACGAGGCGTCGGGCACCCGGGAAGCAGTGCCCCACCAGTGAACCGAGACTTCATAGTCGCCAGCGGCCAGGCCGGTAAACGTCCACGACGCTTTGCCGCTGCCCGTTCCACTCGTTTTGTATTTTAAATCCCCCTGGTAACCAGGTGAACCGAAGTCCAGCCAGCTGCCCGCCGTTGCAAACCCGGCATCACCATCATCAATAATCTGCACGTTGCCTGGGCTGGGCCCCGCCACCCCAAAATTCACACCCGTAACCGTCTCCAAATCTCCCAGTTCTACCAGATACGAGCCGTTGTTGGCTTGGATTCTGAATGGGTCGAGGACGATGAGGCCGCTTTGAATATCGGAGACGATCACGGTGCCGCTGGGTAGGCTGGCGTCGACACCCCAGGCGCCGTGGAAGGTGGTGGCGTTGGTGTCGGGGTAGGTGTCGTAGTGGCCGACTTCGGTGACGTTGTTGATGTCACTGATGTCGTAAATTCGCAGGCCGCTGGTGTAGTTGGCCTCATAGATGTAGTTGCCAACCACCATCGGGTTGTGGTCGATGGCGGCCAGGCCGTTGGTGAAGGAGGTGACGTAGCTGGGAGCGCTCAGGTTCTGCACGTCTAGAACATAGGTCGTGGTGGTGGAGACGTTGGCGTTCTGCATTTCGTCCAGCTCGTCGTTGACAAAGAGATACTGCAGATCCTCGCTGAGTGCGCCGTGGTGGGTGTAGGTCTTGTTAGGGTAGCTGGTGGTGGACAGGACCACCATGTTGTTTTTATCGGTAACATCGATAATGCGCACGCCGGAATCTTCGGAGAAGGCGAATACGATCTCTTTGCCCGCGTAGGGGCCGCTGGTGTAGCTGTGCACGATCAAGTCGTGGATGTAGCTGACGGGTGACGACCCTGCGAAGCTTGGATTGGCTGGATCACCGTTCAGGTCGTAGATCTGCAGGCCGTTGGCACTGCTGCCGGAGAGGTAGAGGTAACCGCTGTCGGGGTTGATGGTGACATTGTGTGACTTGGCTGGGCCGTGCTGGCCGGGCGTGCTGAGAATGCTGACGGTGCCGCTATCGATCAGGGAGAGATCAAAGACCTGGATGCCTCCGCTGGTTTCGTTAACCACGTAGGCGTATTCGTCATAGACGGCCAGATCACGCCAGGTGGATCCTTCCTTCGCCGGGTGTTCTTCATCATTATGCTCTTCACCGCTTGAATTTGCAGCCACTAGGGATAGGGTCCCGCCCTCGTCAGGTCCGGCAAGAACGGCGACGATCACCGGATTATCCGGATCAGTGACCCGCACAAAGCCGACTGCCCGTTCGAGCCCGATGATGGCGTATTCCTGACCACCTGGTGATACATAGGCCACGATGTCATTGACCTTGGAAGAAGAGACCGCGGCCACCGCGTTAAAGGCTGCCAGATTGACCTGGCTGCGCTTGTCGACGTTAAAACCGAGCGGGTCAGCGGTGGCGGTAGGGTCGACCAGGGCCTCGATGGGGCTGGTCTGAGTGTAGCCCTCCTGGGTCACAATGGCCACCGTATAGCTGCCCGCGGCCAGGCTGGAGAATGCATAGTCGCCACTAGCATTGGTTAGCTGGGATTGCTCGCCACCGTCCAGTTGGCCGTTTTGATTGTCGTCAAGGAAGACGGTCCAGTTTTCCAGCAGTGTTTCGCCGGTATCGACGATGCCGTCACCATTGGCATCATCCCAGACCGTACCGCTGATTTCGCCGATTGGGGCCAGCCCGAAGCTCTCGGTCTCAAGCACGTTGACATTAGGTGTGGCCGCCAGGTCGGCGAAGCTACCCGCCACGAAGTCCACATTCACTGTTCCATCCACAAAGTTACCGCTAAAGCCGTAGCGGTAGCTTGTGCCGCTGACCAGGGTCGGAGCCCCGCCGCTGAGTGTCGCGGTGCCGACCCCACTGCCGCTGAGCGAAAGTTCGTTGCCGTCGATGGAAGCTGCGTCAACACCATCACCGCTGTCGGTAAAGGTGACTTCGATGTATCCCTGCGCGTTGAGCACTGTCGGGGCAATCGAATCACCATCAGCCGGGCTGGAGAGGTTGGCCGTTGGTGGTGTTGTGTCTGGTGTGCCTCCTAATACCAAGGTGGTATTGTAACCCATATCTTCAAAGGATCCCAGAGTGGTGTCACTGATAAAGCTGCCGAGATTCAACCATCCGGACATCAGCATGAGATTCATGTCCTTGCTATCGCTGACCCGGATGATTCCGGTGGTGCCGCCGCCGTCACCCTCGTTCCAATGGCCATTGGCCGTTCCACCACCACCACCGAGCTCGACCGGGACAAAGGCGGCTGATTGCTGGCCGACAAATTCCTCTTGAAAAGCGGCCAGGCCGGTGGCCCCTGTGTATTGGCCGGTTCCGTCAACGTAAAGTTCCTGAAATCCGGGGACTCCAACACCAGCTGAGCTCCAGAGTGTCCCAATACCAATGACATGCCCCATTTCGTGCAGAATGACCGCCGCCCATGTGCCATTCGACTCAAGGGCCGCAACATCCGCGGAGTCAAAACTCATTGAGCCTGCAGTCGCAAAGAGGTAAGATCCGGCGAGAATTCCAGAAGTGGGTCCGGCAGAACCAAGAACACCATTAACACCGTCTATGGGCGGATTGTCGGCGTTGATCACCAAGGTTGTGCCGGCTGTAACGCTATTCGGTTTGTAGCTGGTGATCAGGCTTTCCCAGGTTGCTTCAGCCTGGGCAAATGCGTCTTTCTGACTTGGGGTAAAATTGCTACCAGGGGCATAATTGATAACAATGTCAAAATCCGTTGCTGCTGCAGGGGAAATGACGGCGCAACTAAAGCAAATAAGTGCTATTTTAAATAAGCCCCTCATAAGGTCTTGTATGCTAATGCTTTGACTCTGGCATGTCAACTTATTCGTAAAGCGTCAGCTTGGTCGGCAAAGCCTTGTGTATTCATGAAATCAGTCCCGCAGGGTGGGCCCGATTGTATGGTGTTTCTCCTCTCTGGGTGATTGGATTTGGATAGCGATCCATCTTTTACGGCTGAGTCTTTAGAGTCGAGCTCGGAATCTTGGTTTTTACCTCTGCCAGATCGTGCCATCTGCTGATCAACCATACCCCTTTCTGCTTAACCAGCCAGCCCTCATAGTGAACGATGGCAGGCACGGATACTTTGGCATTAGTATCCTTATCTGCCAGCAAGCCGACTACACTGACATACGCCGATCGGGGTGTCTGATTCAAAAAAGTCACATTAGATATCAGATGGAGGCTGCCACCGCCTTTTGCCTTGGATGCTGTATTTCTTTGTCTCCAATAGCTGCGAAACTCTTCGCCGCTTTTTTCCTCCAGAGCTGTCCCGGGCTTTCCCCTTGCAAAGACAGCATTGTAAACGAACAACTCAAACCACTTCTCTATCTCATGATTGTTGTAGGTGTGCGCATAAGTATTGATTAGATTGAGGATTGCCAGACGGTCTGTGGCATCGAATTGAGTGCTTCCTGCAGAAAAAGATTTTTCATTACTGACACGCGGAATAAGGGGAATTTCCTTATTTTTAGCTGTTGGAACAGTAGGCTTATGGACATCACCAGGCTTAGCAGAAGTATTACGTGATGCGAAAACGCGCTTAGCTTCATCGAGTTTGGCTATATTCTCAAACTTGTCTGTTCTGAGCCAGTAGCGACCTTCGTGCTTATCCTTGAGTATGGCTATGGCTCTTGAGCCTGATGCAGCATCGTAGAGTGGGCGGCCGCTAACCGCTGTGCGCCATATCACAGGGACTTTGGCACCTTGCTCGGCATTGAATAAAGGTGTTTCAATGAGCAAATCGGCACGAGCCCAGTCACCATCCAAAACCTTGTTAGTAACGACACCGATAAACACGGTTTCCGCCTCACTGAGACGATTTGCAAAAGGCGTTTCTGGGCTCAATGTTCGGGCAGTTGATACTTGTGCCCCAGTGACAATGATCAAGAGGGTTAGTGCGCCCAGAACCCGCTTTTGTATGTTTATCATGTCTTTAGTCTTTATTTGTTTTGCTCTGTTATCGTTTCAAAAAACGGGGCATCGCTTTTGTGGTTATGCCCACGATCAAAGAAGCCTAAGGTCAAATTTCATCATTAACATACAATCATATTTAAATTATGAAACCCTGGTTTTTTGTCAAGTGAACGCTACAATAGAGAGTAGCATCTTTATTCTGCTTAGCGAGGTTGTTCACGCACGCCTTGATGATTGATAATCAAGTGATTAGCTCGCTCAAGGTGCGCTCGATCTCGTGGTGTTTGTCCTCGTCGAGGACCTTGGAGCCATCCGGCCATGTGACGTAAAGGGTGTCCATGGCGGCTCCTTTTTCGGTGCAGATGCGGGCGTGTACGGTGGCTAGGCCGAGGCGGTCAACCGTGAGAAACAGGTCGTGGAGTAGGCCAATGCGGTCTAGTGCTTGGATGCTGATGGCCGTGCAGGTGGAGCTGATCTCATTGGAGATGTGGACTCTGGTGGGGAAGGGAATGCCGCCTTCATTGGAGTCGGTGCGCAGCAGGTTGGTTTTGGCTTTGAGGTATTGCTTGGGCTGATACTCAGCAAATGGATCGGGATCTGAGTTGATGGCGCGGAATGTTTCCAGGACTCTTTTGCGGTCACGCTCTGATGTGACTGGTTCGCGGTCCACTGTGCAGACCTGAAAGAGGTCACAGACGACACCATCTGCGCGGGTGTAGACATCGGCGCTGATGATGTTGATTTCATGAGCGGCTAGGGCGCAGCAGATTTTTTCTAGGAATAAGGGTCTATTCCAAGCGGTGACAAGCAGTTCGGTATTGGAGCGGTCATCGCGGTCAATCCAGCTCATGTCACACTCAAAGGCACCTTCCTCGGCGTCTTCCTCACGTTTGAGAAAGGTCTGCACGGATTTGATGTGAATGGAAATATTGCGAGGTTCGCGGAATCTGAAGTAAGGGGCCGGCATTAACTCGAAATGTAGCTCCATCTGTTCATGGTAGGATGTTGCGAGAATTTTACGGCAACGTTCGAGCAATTTGGCTTTGTTCTCGATGAGGGTGGATTTGAAGTTTTCCTTGCCCTTCTCAAGCCAGAGGCGAGTGGAGTTGTATAGCTGAAGCATCAGGGTCTCCTTCCATGGTGACCACGCTTCTTCGTTGGTACCATTGGAATCTGCCCAAGTGAAAAGGAGCAGGGCATCGAGGTTGCGCTTGTCTTTGATGATGGTGGCAAATTCTTCGATGACGGAAAGATCGCGACTAGGAACATCAACATGGTCCTGCGACCACTGCGGATCTGAAGACGGCGGCAGACTTTGTCGGCTAAGATGGTGGAGCCGTCGATGTGTTCGCGGACGTTTTCTGCGCGTCCGGTATCGTGGAGGATGAGGGCCAGGTAGAGCGCGTAGGGATCCTCGACGTTGTGGAGAAGTTGGCGGTAGAGTTTGCGGCCGGGGTCTTGTTCGTCGAGCTCATCGGTCAGGCTGTCGAGCATGTCGATACAGCGCAGAGTGTGTTCGTCAGCGGTGTATCGGTGAAAGAATTCGTGCTGCACAAGGCAGTCCATGGCGCCAAACTCGGGTAGGTAGTTGTCGAGCACTTTGGTGCGGTGCATGAGACGAAGAATGCGAGCGACTTCTCCTTTTCGCTCTAGAATGGCCCTGAATGTCTCTCGGTTTTTGGCGTTGTAGCGGAATGATCGGTCGATTTCTTTTGCTGCAATATGGAGGTATTTCCGGGCCTCAGGGCTGAGCCCGAGATTGCGTAACTGGCAATGCTGAAACAGGCGCATTACTCTGTTAGGATCTTCTTCAAGGGCGTTTTTATCTTGCAGAAATATGCGGCCGTTGCGTGAAATGAAGCCGTCAAATTTTACTGATTTTGGTTTTTTCTTGGTGAAGGGAAGGATGCCGAGGATTCCCTTGTTAGGTCGGTCTTGTGTTTCGATTTCGAAATACTCCATCAGCGATGTGCTGTGAGTGTAGATGGCACGTGTGTGGCGGTAATAGTCCCGCATGAAGAACTCACAGCGCCGGAGAATGGTTTTTTGGGGGTAGTTGAAGTTGGTGGCGACAACCCCCTGCAGCCTGAGGGTGAGGATGTCTGTGCTGCGTCCGCTTTCATAATGGAGCTCGTTGCGCACGCGGTGCAGGAAGTCGTAACCTTTCTTGAGCTGACGGCAGGTGCTTTTGGTAATGATTTTAGCGCTTACGAGCTCATCGAGACTGGTGAAACCACGCTTAACGCGCGCCACCCAGAGAATATTTTGATAGTCGCGCAGACCACCGCAGCTTTCCTTAACGTGAGGCTCTTGGAGAAAGACGGTGTGTGAGTATTTTTTGTGGCGGCTACGAAGGTCATTGCGCCGAAGATCAAAGAAGGCCTTCTGATTTTTTCTGATGCACTCCTTGTCGAATCGTTTGGTAAAGGTGTTGAAGAGTGTCTGGTTGCCAATGATCAGGCGTGCGTCCATCAGGGCGGTTTTACTGATTTGGTCTTTGCGGGCTTCACTGATGCATTCGGCAATAGAGCGGCATGCATGGCCGACCTTGAATCCCGCATCCCAGAGGATGTAGAGAATTTCCTCGATGATCGTGGAGATGCTTTTGGGTATTTTATTTGATGCTCGGGGAAGTAGGAAGAGCAGGTCGAGATCGGATCCCGGATTGAGCTGGCCGCGGCCATAGCCACCTTGAGCTAAGAGGGCAACTTCTGGGGCAGCTCCTTTTTGGCGCTTAATGGCAGCTTCGAACATGACCTCGAGTACAGCATCGAGTAGGGCTGCGCGGGCAGAGGTAATCTCAAGCCCTCCGGCACCGCTGCGATGACGCTCGAGGATGTTTTTTTCCTCGGTTTTGATGAAGTCCATGACCAGCGCTGCGCTTTCGGCAGAGGTGACTTGTCCGCTACTGATAGCTTTGAGCTCACTTTTGGCGGATTGCTTGAGGTCTTGGTTGGTATCTGTGGCTTGCACGGGTGGGATGTCTGGCTGGTTGCTGATAAGAGGGATGATGAATCAGTAGCAGATAACGTGCAATTTTTTCTTAAAGTTATTAAAAGATACTTATGGAAGCAGACAAGTTCACAGGAGCTTAAGAGAGGATGTCTTTGATGAGGTGGGCGGGTTTGG
>JAACFN010000113.1 GCA_009937455.1 Verrucomicrobiaceae bacterium
CGTTTTTTACCGGTGGTATCACCCCACTCAATCTTGGGCGCGTTCTCATAAGTGAGACCTGCCTTGCGGTCATTCAAATCAAACTTCACAGGTTTTTTGGCCACAGGCTTTTTCGCCGTTTTTTTGGCAGGTGCGGGATTAACAACCGGGATGCCCGATGGTCTTTTCTTCACAGCTGCGCGCTCGTCATTGTCCTTGGGCGCACCTTCCTTGAGATAAGCGACAATATCGGCCACCTCTTGAGCCGTGAGGCCAAGCTGACCGGCAGACATCATCAGAGACTTACTCAGCTGGGTGGTGGATTTGATATCCTTGCGGCTGATATTCACCTCACCTCCTCCCATGACCTTGAGGATGGATGACCCCCCGGCGAAAAGGGAGAAGCCCTGGATAACGTGCCCCTTCTTGGTCACAATCTCGGTGGCGTCATAGCCGTGGGCAATGCCCGCGTTCGGGTCAATGATGGCGGTGGCAATCTCATCAAGGGCGCGCCCCTGGCCCCAGCCGTCCAAGGCGGGACCAAAGTCCACGCCCATGCCCCCGACCTGGTGGCACATGTAACAGCGCGCAATGGCCATCTGGCCACGGGCAGCATCTCCCTTGAGGGCGACCACCTCTTTGACATCGAGTTTGATGATCTCCGGGCCATCGACGGGAACCTTGTAGTCCTGGTCACCCTTGAGCTGATTGGGCTTCTTGTTGAGGCCCTTCATCAGACCGGTGAACTTTTGCCAGACGTGGCTGCCGCGGTTGTGCAGCCACCACATGGCGAGTTGTTTGGTATCCTCAGGGCCACTTTCAGCAATATCGACCATGGCGAGTGCCGCCTCCTTGGCCGGGATGAAGCCCAGAGCGGTAAGCGCGTCCTTGCGCTCGCCCAATGGTAATGCACTGGAAAGTCCACGCACCTTGAAGGCCGCGGCGGAAGCATCCGGATGCAGGCGCCAGGCGAGCTTTGCCACGGCGGGTGACCACTCTACCGGGTCCTCAGAGGCATTCAGAGCCTTCAGAATGCGCGGGTAAATCGCGGCCTCCTTGCCGGAACTGGCGGTACCGATGGCCTCGAGATACCAGCGGTCCTCACCCTTATACTGAGAGGCCAATTCCACAATGATCTCACCACAATCCTCAAGGGCCATGTTACGCAGCGCGAGCGCCACCTCGCGGCGCACGGCAATGGAAGGATCCCCTGCCAGAGCCCTGGCATGCTCGAGCAGCTTGTGCTCCACAAAGCGAAGAGCGCGGAAACATACAATACGCATCTGTGGATCCGTGCTGGACTTCAGCAAGGCCTCGACCTCGGCAATACCCTGATCACCGAGTTGGGCGAGCAACCAGACAGCGCGTGCCTGGATATAGGGGTCCGAGTCAGCAAGCAGCGCCTTGACCGCAGGTAGCGAGGCCTCCCCTGCCGCCTTGAGGCGGGTAAAGCCGGCGTCACGCACGTTAGTCGCCGGGCTTTTAAGTGAGGCGATCTGGCCCTCGACGGTATTGATGTCAAACTTGGGCGGGCGTGGGTTCTCTCCCTTTCTGGTAATGCGGTAGATGGCTGCCGCGTAATCCAGATCCCTCATGGCGTGGCCGCCGACACCGGGGTCAAACCAGTCAGCCACGTAGATGGCGCCATCCGGTCCCACACAGACATCCGAGGGGCGGAACTGGTTGGCCAGATTGGCCTTGTTCTCCTGCCCCTTGGGAAATTCATTCGCCCGCTTGGAGCGGAAAAAGTCAAAACGCTCCAAGGTAAAGCCAGCCCCATCCGGCTTGGGCAGGTAGCCGAAGATCACATTACGTGCCGCCTCGCCAGAGAGCAACAGACCGCTGTAGTCATCCCCCAAGCTGCCGTTCTCATAAAAACAAATCCCGGTGGGTGAACCCGTTCCGTAGACATCCCCCGCGGGGATCGTGCCCGGATCTTCCTGGCGCCACTCCGCGATGGGTGCGGACTGTCCTGGGCGACGCTCGGTCTGCCACTTACGCGTACCATCATCCGATACAAAACCCAGGTTACCATACTCCATCAGCCAAGTTGTGCGGCAAGCGGGCGGGTCGTCATTGTCGTTCTGGAACACATCACCAAAGGAGGTCACTGTCTCCTCATAGCTGTTGCGCATGTTGTGGCCGACCACCCGCAGGCCTGTGCCATCCGGATTGACTCGTAGCACCACGGCCCCGACGTAGATGTGGCCGTCATCACTCTTCAAACCCGGCTTGCCACCCTGAAGCGGCCCGTCATCAGTCACCGAGGGGGAGCCGCCCTTGTAAACACTGCCAACGCGCAGCGTCCAGCCGTCCTTGTCCGTGACAATATGGCTGCCGGCATTACCGGCGTTGAAGTACCACTGACCACTCGGCCCAGTCGTGACCGCGTGCAGGCTGTGGTCATGATCCTGACCACCAAAACCGGTTAGCAGGGCCTCTTTTTTATCCACCTTGGGATCAAACACCAAGTCCCGGTTGACATCCGTGTAAACGAGCAAATTCGGCGGCTGGGAAACCACCACCTGATTATCAATCACCGCTACTCCCAAAGGGGCGATCAGCTCCGGGTCCTGGACAAAGACATGGCTCTTGTCCGCCTTACCGTCTCCATTGCTGTCTGTGAGCACCATGATGCGATCTCCCTCCGGCACCTGCTTGAAGCCCTTGCTCTCGTTGCGGTACATTCGGTAATTCCTACCCTCGGCCACCCACACTCTGCCCTGGGCATCGACATCCATGTTGGTCGGGTTGTAGAACAGTGGAGAAGTCGCCCAGAGGGTGACCTCAAATCCCTCAGGAACGACAAAGTGGTCCGCAGGAACGTGGGGCATTGGCTTGGCATGGGCGTGCCCAGCAAGCATAACAAGTGTAGCAGAAAAAAGGATACGTTTACTGAGGTTGTTCATAAATAGATTGATTGAAGTGGCAGTGGCCACATGGGTTTGCCTATGAGGGTTTACATACGTAGGTAGAGTATAGAAACTTACTCGACAAGCCGCCAAATGTCATCCTCCGGAATGGAGAACGATCCCCGCAGGCTGTTTTCGAGGTAAAGGTTGAGCTGCTTAAAGTTAGCTGCGCGTTGCTCGCTGGGCTTCTGTGTCAGGAACAATGGCCATTGAGGCTGGCCCCAGTAGCTGTGTGGATACTGATCTCCGTCCCGCTCAATCTGTAAAATCCCCGAGGTGTATCGGTTACCCATCTCACCGAACAGGATATCAATCTGAACCGGCTCGTCACCGAGCTCGATCCACTCACCAGAAGCGATGCCCGCCTTAGCATTAAAACATGGAAACGCCGGATGCCGCTGACTCTTGACCGCAAGCTCCTCCCGCAACGCGGTATCAAAACGGGAGCCGTTGAACACCGGTTTGCCATTGATGGCCACCAGCAGGTAGTTATCCGCATAACCCCAGAAACGGTAACGGCCGGGCTTAGGTGCCTTAACCTTACCCTGATACCACATCATCCAAGACTTATGGTGGCTGGCATCTTCTGAGCGAGCGTAGTCGGCCAATTTGCCGTGGGCCCCGGCAATGCCGTCAAAGGCGAGCGTGTGCCCCTCCTGCAGGCCAGCTAATGCAGCCTCATCACTGAATCCCCCCTCCACTAAGGGCAGGAAATGAGCTCCCATGTGATCCACCAGCGGGAAGGTCCTCGCAGGCAAATTAGTATCGTTGCCAAAGGCAAAAAAGCGACCTCGCAGGCTGTCCTTAGTGACAGCTCCCGGCATTGGGGCGGAAAAATCAGGAAGCCCCTCAAGCATACGACGTTTGACCTCCAACTTACTGCCCTTGCTGAAGCTAGCGACCTCCCCCTTCTCCAAGGCCAGTTGCTCACCACCCGGGGTATCCTCAACCAGGATTTTGCCATCGAGTACCAAGACCTGTGATAAGATCTGTGATTGCCGAGAATGCGTACTGACCACAAAGCTGGTGCCCAGATCAATGATCTTGCGCTCTTGGGTCTCCACCTCAAAACCAACCCCCTGAGGTGGCACGTGCAGCTTGAGCTCACCACTCTCCAGCTTGAGCGCAGTATTACTGACTACCGTCATCTTGAGTGGTGGCACCGCGATGACATGCACATCGGTCTCACGGAAAACCAGCTCCAGCAGCCCCTGCTCAAGTGCTAGAGTATCACCCGGCTTGAGGCTGCTATCGTCAGCCCCCAAGGGCACGCCATTGAGGAGAATATTTCCCTCCTTGCGGATCAGATAGGCGGCTGTGGACTTGATTTCTGCGATGGCCTCCGCCTTGGTCTCCGCTACGCCCTGTGCCTTGGCCTCTGCTTGAACCTCGGATTTGACTAGTGCCTTCTGCTCAGCAGAGTCTTCATGCCAGCCCGGGGAAACAAACCAGGAAACCACCAAGCCTATCAACAAACAGGCGGCCATTGCCACCCATGCCATTCCAGACATCCCCTGCTTTTGAGACCTTTGTGCCTCTCCATCTTGCTCAAGCCAGCCAAGCACATCCTGGGAAGTGGTGCCGGTGTCAATGTAGTGCCATTGTAGAGCAGCATGGTCATGGAGAAACTGCGCAAAAATCCTGCGCGCCTCGGCATCATTGCGTAAGATCTCCTCAAGAGCAGCCAGCTGCTGCGCATCAAGCCTCTGGTCTACATACGCGCTGGCGTATTCCAAGAGCTCTGATGACGGTTCGTGTTTCATGTTCAATTTAGTTACTACAATGCTTAGGTTTTGCTCTCATCGAGCTCCATTTTCACACAATCAAAAAGTGCCTTGCGTATCCTGAAGAGCAACTGATAAACGGCGGTATCACTCCGCCCCGAGGTCCCAGATATCTTCTCAATCGATACCTCATCACGATAGCGCATCTCCATGATTTCACGATGTTCGGGTTTCAACTTAGCGAGACAGTTTTTGAGCGCAAGCTCACGGTTGATCCATTTTTTCTCCAGCATCTCGGAATCCATCTCAGCATCCAGCATGAGCAGGATGTCCTCATTGAATTCCGCGTGCTGATGCTTTTTGGCCCGCCTGCGATAGGCAAAAATCTGATGCAGCAATATCTTGCGTGCCCAAGCGAGGAAGTTCGTCCCCTCCGTGAAATTGCCGAAGTTGCGCCACATCACAATCTTGCCATCCTGGAGAATGTCCTGCGCATCTTGAAGCGGCTGGACCAGCCCAGTCACATACACAGAAAGGGTGCGCTCATGCTTGTTGAGCAAATGCAAAAACTCCTCCGTCCTCTCGTCCTGAGAGAGCTCGGCATCGTTGTTGTCATCCTCTTCTCGCATTCTCCCTAATTAGTACCTTAGCTCCTTAATTTAACAGTAAAAAACAGACATCCGACAAGGATGCCAAACTTGCCTAATAAACCAGACACAAAACACCCCTGAGAAGTTTTCCCCAGAGGCATTGTGATCATGAATGACATATGAGATACTTGGAATTATCACATGTAACTCGACTCGACTTGCCTTACCTGCGGCGGCGCAGAGCGAGTGCCAAGCCACCGAGGCCGAGCAGAGCGGTTGAGCTTGGCTCGGGGACGGCGTAGGCTTCGAGCACGAGGTCGGTGCCGCTGAGCTTAATCTGCCAATCCCATGATGG
>JAACFN010000114.1 GCA_009937455.1 Verrucomicrobiaceae bacterium
ACCTCAGATGCCGCCATGGAGCAGCCGCTCTGCTGGGTCGCCAAGAGATTTGACCGCTCGCCCGCCGAGCTGCTCTGGATCGAAAGCGCAAAATGGGGGCCATTCAATGGCAAGCTGATTCACCTCTCCTACGGTCACGGCCGCCTATCGCTAGTGCCGCACGAAACCATCGACGGCAAAAAACAAGGTGGCCTGATCCGCTTCCCCATCCCTGACCTCGCCACCGGTGTGATGCGTGGCCGCTTCCACTCCGGTGAGGGTGGCGACGGCGAGCTTTACACTTGCGGCATGGCGGCCTGGTCCACCTCTCAATCCAGTAAAAAAGGTGGCCTGTTCCGCATCCGCTACACCGGCAAGCCTACCCATCTTCCCACCGATCTTGCAGCTAACCAAAAAGGGATCACCATAACCTTCTCCGAGCCACTTGACCCCACCAGTGTTAAGCCTGAAGCCCTCAACATCCGCACCTGGGACTACAAACGCACTGCCAACTATGGCTCGAAACATCTGAATGAAAAATCTCACCCGGTTACTACTACCAGCCTCAGTCAGGACGGTAAAACCCTGACATTCAATATCACCGAGCTCGCCACCTGCTGGCAAATGTCGATCAAATATACGCTCAAAGCAAAGGATGGCTCGCCAGTGACCGGCGAAATTCAGAACACTATCCATACCCTCAAACCCTAGCCCACTCAGTTCTTCACAGGTTCCTCATAGCTGCTACCAATCGACACATTCGGCCCTTCATCATAGGCCTAAGGCAATGCTCCCCTTTTCTTCCTACGTAGTAGGAAAGGGGCATTCTTAAAAAAATTGTCTTTCCAAGTGGCCTTTCCACGCGTAGTTCCAACTCTTATGTCGAAGACCCTGATCATCGCGGAGAAGCCATCCGTTGCTACTGACCTCTCTAAATCGCTCGCAAAGGCACCTGAGGTCGGCAAGTTTGAGAAGAAAGGCCGCGGACGTGATATTTACTTTGAAAATGACAACTTTGTCATCACTTCAGCCGTCGGACACCTCGTGGAGCTTAAGATGCCACAAGGGCCTATCGGCAAAAACGGTAAACCGCGTAACCTGCCGTGGAACTTTGATGTTCTCCCCGCCATTCCGAAGCAATTCGAACTGCAGCCCATCGAGCAATCTGAGACCCGCTTAAAGCAAGTACTGCGCCTCTGCCGCCGTAAAGACATCGACACCATTGTGAATGCCTGTGATGCGGGCCGTGAGGGTGAGCTGATCTTCCGCTATATCCTCGAGCTCGGTAAGGTTGAGAAGCCTGTCAAACGTCTCTGGATGCAGTCCATGACCGAAGGCGCCATCTTAGACGCATGGAGTCATCTCCGCACTGACGAGGAAATGAAAGATCTTGCCGATGCCGCAAAATGCCGCTCAGAGTCAGACTGGCTCGTCGGTCTCAACTCGACCCGTGCACTGACCTGTTTCCGCTCTCGCCATGGAGGATTTAATATTACCGCTGCCGGACGAGTGCAAACACCCACCCTCGCCATCCTCGCCAAACGCGAAATGGAAATCCGCGAATTCATCTCAGAGCCCTACGCAGAAGTGCATGCCGATTTCTCAGTGGCAAAAGGTGACTACGCAGGACGCTGGATCAACGAATCCTGGAAGCGTGATACAGAATTTCCTCACTCTCGCCCCGAACGTATTTGGAAAACAGATGACGCTGAAGCTATCCGCAGCCGCTGTGAGGGCAAAACCGGCACCGTCACTGAAGAGCAGAAACCTACCAAGCAGGCATCGCCTCAGCTCTATGACCTCACCACCCTTCAGCGTGAGGCCTCATCACGCTACGGATTCTCTGCTAAGCGCACACTCCAAGTCGCCCAGGCACTGTATGAGAAATACAAGATGCTCACCTACCCAAGGACAGACTCACGCTATCTTCCTGAGGATTACGTAAGCCAAGTGCACAGCACCGTTGACTCCATTGCCAAGCAGAGTGGCGAGCTGGGTAAACATGCCAAACATGTGGCCAAGGAGCAGCTTATCGTTCCTAGCAAACGTATCTTTAACAACGCCAAGATTTCAGATCACTTTGCCATCATTCCCACCGGTCGTTTTGTTAAGCTTGATGAAGCCGCTGCTAAAATTTTTGAACTGGTGACCAAACGTTTTCTTGCTGTGTTTTATCCACACGCCGAGTTTCTTAATACCCGCCGCATTACCCGCATCACCAGCCCTGACGCCACAGACGCCTTCCTGACCACCGGCAAGATACTCGTCACACCAGGCTGGCTCGCCGTCTACGGACGCCAACCAGGCGTTGCTGCGGGCAAAGACGAGCTTTGTGCCGTCTCCGAGGGAGAATCTGCCCAGGTCACTGATATTGAGGTTAAGCATGAAGAGACTAAACCCCCAGCACGCTTTAATGAAGCCACCCTTCTTTCCGCCATGGAAGGCGCCGGCAAGCTCATTGATGACGAAGAACTTCGCGAAGCGATGTCAGAGCGAGGCCTAGGCACTCCCGCTACTCGAGCAGCCACCATTGAAGGCCTTATCCGTCAGAAATATATCGAGCGCGACGGTCGCGAGATTCTTGTCACCCGCAAGGGCCTCCGCCTCATTGAAATCACCGATGAGCTCGGCATCCACGCTCTAGCATCAGCATCCATGACCGGCGATTGGGAGAGTAAACTCCGACAGATGGAACAAGGCAATCTCAGCCGTGACGAATTCATGGGCGGCATCATCGACTTTACCGAGGACATCGTCAACCGGGCAAAGACCTACACCGCAGAGCTCAAAAATAAAGTCTTCCCCGACCTCATCGCCACTTGTCCCAACTGCCAAGCCAACAAACTCAGAACCACTGACGCCACCTACGAGTGCTACAATCCAGAGTGTGGTTTTAAAATGAACAAGCACATCGCCTCCAGACTCATCAACGAAAAGGAAGCACACGATTTACTGGAGAAAAAGTTCATCGGCCCATTGGAAGATTTCAAATCCCGCTTCAACCGTCCATTCGATGCGGCACTCGAACTCAAGCAGGAGGTCAGCAAGACCGGTAAAAAAGGAAAATGGAAAGTCAGCTTCGTCTTTGACGATGGTGAAAACGAGCGTGACGAACTTACCGAAGACCAAGTCATTGCCACCGTCACCACTCCCACCGGTTCCGAGGTCAAAATTTACGAAGCCTCCAAGGCATGGTACGTTCCTGCTATCACCACCAAAGATAGCCCAGAAGGCATTCGTATTTCACGCACCATTCTCCAGTGTGAGATTCCCAGCGACCAAGGCATTCAGCTGATCGAAAAAGGTAAGACCAACCTACTGCCTGGATTTATTTCCAAGCGCACCAAACGGGCCTTTGCCGCCTACCTCACCTTCGACCAAGCCAGTGGTAAAGTGGCATTTGAATTCGAGCCACGTAAAGCCGGGAAAAAAGGAGCTAAGAAGACCGCAGCCAAAAAAGCAGGCAAAAAGAAGTAGTAGCTTCTAACGACAAGCCATCAAAGGCTCTCAGATTAGCCAGCTCTCACCTCACCGCTAGACATGAGAACATACACCAAGCAAGAGGTAGCGGCGACAATCGATCACGCCGTCTTGAAACCTGAGTTCACTGATGCTGATTTAAAACAGCACGCCACCATGTGCATTGAAAACGGCGTCTTCAGCATGTGTGTCAAACCCTGTGACGTGAAGATGGCAGCAGCTTTACTCAAAGACAGCCCGGTGAAGGTCTCCTGTGTCTTGAGCTTCCCTCATGGAGCTGACACCACCACCACCAAAGTCTTCCAAGCACAACAAGCCATTGAAGACGGCGTTGATGAAATCGACATGGTAATGAATATTGGCAAGTTCATGTCCGGGGATTTTGACTATGTCAAAAACGACATTCAAGCTGTCGTCAAAATCGCGCACCAACACAAAGTACTCGTCAAAGTCATTCAGGAAAGTGGTCATCTAAGCCCAGAGCAGATTGCCGTGGCCAGCGAGCTTGCTTATCAAGCAGGTGCTGACTTTGTCAAAACATCAACCGGCTTTGGTCCGGGGTCCGCTACCCCTGAATCCATTGATGTCATGGTCAAAACCGTGGGCAACAAAATGCAAGTCAAGGCCTCAGGTGGCATCCGCACATGGGACGAAGCCGTTGCCTATTTGGAACAGGGTGTAGATCGGCTGGGCGTGGGCTCCACCGCTGCCGTATTACATGGCGCAGAAGCTCAAGGCGATTATTAGCCCAACGTCAAAGATCTGGCACCGGCTACTGGAGGCGCGCCTCCGACTGCGGGGTTGAGGTTGTAGCCACGAAAATCATTTCGACTCGGGGCGGGTAGCCGCTAGTCTAGCGCCGACTTGTTACGTTAATTAACACACGCTTTCTTAGCTTTTACTTTTCTAACAACGAAATATGACATGAAAAGACCCGAGAGAAGATAGCCCCAGACTACAATACGGCGCATTATTCTTTGTTGTTTTCGGAGTAATTCATGATGCTTTGCATATGCGGCCAAGTCACCATTCAGCTTACGCCACGCTTCTGAATTTTCGATCTCAAGCGATTTATTGTCAAAAAGCTCACTTTTATAGCCTAATCTAAATTTTTCTGCTGAGCCTACTAATATAGCTGGAACTGATCCATCTCTGCCTAGATCCCCGCTTTGCTTCTGCTCAAAATAACCCCAAAAAAGAAAGCAAACTAGCACCCAAAAAGCGGTAGAGGATATGATGTATCCTATCTCATAGATTTTCATATCACCCATAGTGTCAATTCATGCAATTTTGGTAAATGCACTATTTGACTTATTTTTTGCACAATATGCGCCCTCCCTACTCTGGTATTCCGCCAGCCCGTTCAGACGTCCGCCAGCCTGCCATATTTATGTTAAATACCTCTTCTCCAAAGGCTGATTTGTTTACTATGACGATCTCATTGAGTTCCGCAAATTGTGATGCACGAGTATTTATTGCGGCTAATGTCGTATTCAGCGGCTAGTCCGCTGTAATGCTTTGTTAGCTCAGATTACAGACTAAAAAAATACCGAGTTATCGATCAATAATAAAGCGCCCATCTCGGGAAATGGTGTTCTCATTCCAATGAATTCGATGCACATACTCATAATCCAGGTCATGGTCTCGTGTACGCATGAAAATCACTTTACCAGGGGTCATCGTTTCGCACTTAGCCTCTTCCATGAAGTAGGTTTTTTGGTAATCGGCTAATCTCCATTCATATAGCTTAATCCTCCCGTCTTCATACTTTCCTAGTTTTCGTTCCCTAGTAACATTGAGAGTGAGATCAGTTCCATTTATCTCTTTCCGCTCTTCTCCGTTACGCCATGGAGGTGTAAATAAAAACGATGAGGTTTCACATTCAACAATACTAGCCTCAACAAGTTTTCCATAGTCGGAGATGTGATAGTATTTTATGTAGATACGAATAGAAAATGCCAACAAAACGAGAACCCCCAAAAAACACCATGCGTACTTCATGGGCACTTTAATCAGTTTTAATATAACACCAAAAATT
>JAACFN010000115.1 GCA_009937455.1 Verrucomicrobiaceae bacterium
GCTGGCCCTCATCAACTTTATAACGCCTCACTTGCTATTGCTGCCGCGCAACAGGCAAAGTTCCCAGTGACTGCTAAAGTCATCAGTGACGCCCTGGCAAGAGTCAACTGGCCAGGGCGCTTCGAGCGATGCTCGGCACCGGACTTACCAGCTGAAATCATCCTTGATGCAGCGCATAACCCACAAGCCGCTGAAGCTCTAACAAAAACATGGCAAGAGCAATACCCCCATAGCAAGGCAACCATGATCTTTGGCGCTGTGGAGGGTAAAAATACAGAGCTTGTGATCTCTATTCTATCTCGTATTGCTGCTCATATTCACCTCACCCCCATCGACTCACCTCGCTCCCTGAGCTCTGATGAGCTTGCCCGCTCGGTCCATGTGGAAACCCCGCATACAATCCACGCCAATATCGCTGATGCCATTGACAGCGCATGCCATCAGGCCTCAGGCTCACCCATCCTCATCTGCGGCTCGATTTTTCTCATTGGCCACATCAAGGCAATGCTATCCCAAGAAAGCTCTCGCCCAAGCAGCCAGTAGCTGGCAACTAGCAGCCAGTGAGCTAACACCGCATTTCTCCACAAGTCACTTCTTCTTCAAACAACCTAAAAATAATCACACTTACACAACATGTTTTTTCAATCACTGCTCCGCCAAAACGAGATTGGCGCTAATTCCTATCTCGTTGAGCTCGACGGCCATCGTATCGTGCTTGATTCCGGCATGCACCCCAAGGAGGAAGGAATCGAATCCCTCCCTGCTCATCACGAGCTTGAATCTAGCAGCGTCGACTCCATTTTTGTTTCCCACTCTCACTTGGACCACTCCGGATCGCTTCCTGTGTTGATGAATAATCAGCCAGATGCCGAGGTCTACATGACCCCTGCCACCTCCAAGCTCGTCGATGCCCTACTACATAATTCAGTCAATGTCATGGAGAGCAAACGCGTTGAGTTGGGGATTACGGATTACCCCTTCTACACGCATCGTGAACTCGACCGGCTGGAAAAGCGCTGGCGCACCTTCAACTATGATCGCCCGTTCCAGCTCAATGAAAATGTCCGCGCTAGCTTTCATGACGCAGGGCACATCCTTGGCTCTGCGGGAATCATGTTAGAAACGATGGACAAACGCATTTTCTACACGGGCGATGTACAGTTCGAAAACCAAACCCTCATTCCCGGCGCCAAACTTCCTGAGGAGGATATTGATATTCTCATTATCGAGACAACCCGTGGCGCCTCCCCTCGTGACGAATCCTACAACCGCCAACAGGAGGAAGATAACTTTGCCGAGTCTATTAACCGCTGCCTGCGTGATGGTGGATCTGTGCTCGTCCCCGTATTTGCTATGGGTAAAACTCAGGAGGTTCTGAGCATGATCAACCGCTTCAAAACCGAGGGCATGATTCCCGATGCTCCCGTCTACATCGGCGGTCTCAGTACGAAGATGTCACTCATCTTCGATGAATTTGCAGACTCAACCCCGCGCAACCAACCTGGCTTTCGAGTCCTCAAGGACATGGAAGTCAAGACAGGTGGTCGCCGCCGCAAGCGCGCTCCTATCGTCTACCAGCCTGGAGCGATCTACGCGCTTTCCAGCGGCATGATGACTGAAAAGACCGTATCCAATAGTTTCGCACGTGGCTTCATGGACAACCCTAAAAACGCACTGCTCTTTGTCGGTTATGCAGACCCCGACTCCCCAGCAGGTCATATCCGTGCCGGCAAACAAGGAGACCTCATCAACCTTGATCCTGAGCAGCCTCCCGTTCAGTTTAACTGCCCAATGGAGGTGTTTGATTTCTCAGGACACGCCACAAGGGACGACTTACTCGACTATATTTTGCGGGTAAAACCGAGCAAAACCATACTCGTCCACGGCGACATTCAGGCAACCGAATGGTTCGCGCATCAGCTTGGTGAAAAACTCCCAACTACAGAGGCGATCATTCCGAAGCCAGGAGCAAAATACTACTTCTAGGCCACTGTAAAGTTCCCGAACGCTATCAAGGCAGCTACAAAGCTCGGCTCGGGCATGCTGGACATAGCGTGATCATCTTGGTAAAAGATATCATATGAATGGTACATCAACCATGCTCAGCACGCGCTTCCTCCACCTCATCCCATTCGCATTTGTATTGGTATTGTTATCAGCTTGGATGCCATCCACTGCGGCAGCAGACACACGCTGCGCCACCGTAAATGCTGATGAGATCCTCAAGAACTACAAGAAGGCGAACGACTATAGAAAGGCCCTGCTGGCCAAACGGGATCAGCATAAACAGAGGCTTGCTACCCTTGT
This sequence comes from Verrucomicrobiaceae bacterium, assembly GCA_009937455.1. Classification (GTDB taxonomy): domain Bacteria; phylum Verrucomicrobiota; class Verrucomicrobiia; order Verrucomicrobiales; family Akkermansiaceae; genus Oceaniferula. The sequence goes on from JAACFN010000115.1 coordinate 2,308, forward strand.
TGCACGCCGCAGCAAGGCTAGCGAATCGATGGCGAGCCTGCGCAAGGAGATCATCCAGCAAGCTGAAACCAAGGAAGCCAGAGAAATATACCGTGATCGGGCTGACAAACTCGTTAACCAGTACCAATCTCTAGACCGAGCAATCAACGAAATAGAAAACCTACACCTGAAGGAGGCAAAAAAAGATTTATCTGTTCTCATACAAAGGTCACTGAACGAGATTCACACTAAGATTGCTCAGTATGCACGCGATCACCAGTATCATTGGATCATTGATACATCTGGAAGATCAAGCAGCACAATATCGCCCCTCATCTACGCAAGAGATGCTGAAGATATCACCGATAAAATATCAGAATACATCAACCAATAAGCCTCCTCGATTGAGGCTATCAAGTTGGAATGAAAATCGGAATTTTACTCAGCCTAACTCAGCGCAGCTAAAGCCTGCTCGAGGTCAGCAATGATGTCGTCACTGTGCTCAATACCAACGCTGAGACGTATTAGGCCTGGGGTGATACCACCAGCAAACTGTTGTTCAGCGCTCAACTGACTATGCGTGGTCGTCGCCGGGTGAATTGCCAGGCTCTTTGCATCTCCTACATTGGCAAGGTGTAAAAACAGCTTCAGCGACTCGATCAACTTCTGACCAGCATCGCTACCATCTTTGAGTTCGAAGACAACCATGCCGCCGCCTTTACCCTTGAGGTATTTTTGGCAGCGATCGTATTCAGGATCATCTGGCAATCCGGGGAAACGCACCCACTCCACAGCATCATGCCCTTTTAAATACTCAGCTACCTTGAGAGCATTCTCTGAGTGCTTCTCCATCCTAAGTGGCAAGGTCTCAATGCCCTGCAGGAATTGCCATGAGTTATCAGGACTGATGCAGGCACCGAGATTACGCAAGGGCACTGTGCGCAGGCGAAGGATGTAGGCAAGTGGCGCCAACGGATCGGGCAGGTCATGCCCCCAACGCAAGCCGTGGTAGGAGTTGTCAGGCTCATCAAAAAGCGGATGCTTGCCACCCGCCCAGTTAAATTTACCCGAATCCACCACAATACCTCCAAGTCCAATACCATGACCGCCAAACCATTTGGTCAGAGAGTGAATGACAATATCGGCTCCGTGATCGAGTGGCTTGGTAAGATACGGCGTAGAGAAGGTAGCGTCCACAATTAGGGGCAAACCATGAGCGTGTGCAATCTTGGCTATCGCTTCCAGGTCGGCGACTTCAAGTGCTGGGTTGGATACCGTTTCACAGAATAAGGCACGCGTATTATCATCGATTGCCGCTTCAAAATGAGCAGGGTCAGTAGAGTCCACAAGGCTGACATCAATCCCCATCTTGGGCAGAATATCGTTAAACATGGTGTAACTACCACCATACAGATTGCGGGCAGAAACAATATTATCACCCGATTCAGCGAGGTTAATAATACTATTGAAAATGGCCGCTGTTCCCGAAGCAAATCCTAAGCCCGCCATTTCATGGGCTCCCTCCAGCAGGCATACTCGCTTCTCCAGCACATCCGTTGTTGGGTTCATCAGGCGTGTGTAGATGTTACCCAGCTCCTTGAGGGCAAATAAATTTGCCGCGTGCTCGGTGGAGTCAAAAACAAAAGAGCTCGTGCGGTATAGAGGAACCGCGCAAGCATTAGTGGTGGGGTCTGGCTGTTGGCCTCCGTGAAGGCAAATCGTTTCTTGTTTCATGTTTGATATAGTTCTCGTTCGAAATAACACGAACGCAAGATATCAAAAGTAAAAAGAGACGTTGCCACCCTTTGTCTTGCCACCAGAAAAAGAGATTTCTCGGCATTCCCCAGACTTGACGTAAAGCCTCGGCTGATTATGCTGCGCACCCCTCCGAACCAAGAAAGGGACTGGCAAGCATGGCACTCATTGTTCAAAAATATGGCGGATCATCCGTGGGAACTCTCGATCGCATCCGCAATGTAGCGGCGAGGATCAAGCGTGTCCTTGATGAAGGCAACCAAGTCGTCGCCGTGGTTTCAGCCATGGGAGGTGTCACCGATAGACTCCTTGGCATGGCTAATGAGCTCAATGCCAACGCTCCAGAACGCGAGCTTGATGTGCTCTTATCTAGCGGAGAACAACAATCCATCGCCCTCCTCGCTATGGCACTGCAAGCCATGGGCGTCGACGCCGTTTCTGCCACAGGTCGCCAAGCTGGCATCCAAACGGTTGGCAGCCACACTCGCGGAAGAATTGACGAAATTGACCCTTCCCTGCTCAAAGGTTATCTTGCCGAGGGAAAAGTAGTGATTGTGGCTGGCTTTCAGGGCGTGACCAAAGAGGGTATGATTCATACTCTCGGCCGCGGCGGATCTGATCTCAGTGCCATCGCTGTTGCTGCATCACTGGATGCTGATGTCTGTCAAATCCTCACCGATGTTGATGGTGTATACACTTGCGACCCACGCATCGTGTTAAACGCACGCAAGCTCCCCGAAATATCATACGACGAAATGCTGGAAATGGCCTCATCTGGAACAAAGGTGATGCAATCCCGCTCGGTCGAATTCGCCAAAAAATATGGTGTTGTATTTGAAGTCTGTTCTAGCCTCAACGACAACCCAGGAACCCTAGTTACCGAAGAACACCCAGCCATGGAAGCAGTAGTTATTCGAGGAGTCTCTATCGAGCGCTCCCAAGCCCGCGTCACCATCACAGATATACCAGATACTCCGGGTCAATCGGGGAAAATCCTTGGTTGTTTAGCTGATGCTGAGATCAATGTTGATATGATTGTCTCAAACATATCCAGCGATGGTATGGCACGTCACTCATTTACGATGCACACCAACGACCTAGGCCGCGCCCAAGCCGCACTCAAGCCTGTCCTTGGTGAGCTCTCTAGCGATGCTAAAATCGAGACAGAAGCCGCCCTCGCCAAGCTCAGCACAGTGGGCATAGGCATGCGCTCTCACTCGGGTGTTGCTGCTAAGATGTTCCAAGCCCTAGGCAAAGCGGGCATTAACATCGGCATGATTACCACTTCGGAAATCAAAATATCGGTGACTGTCAGTGAAAGCCAAATCGAGGACGCCGCGCGCGTTGTTCATGAAGCTTTTGAACTCGACAAAAAACCATTGGCCTAAGCTCGCACAATCGACTCTTTCACGAGTCGATGCACCCATCAGCACAAGGCTAAGTGAACGCCA
>JAACFN010000116.1 GCA_009937455.1 Verrucomicrobiaceae bacterium
ATTATACTGCCCAATGCTGAATGGGAGTTTGTTGTCTTTGAGGATTTGTCGCCGAATGCATTTGCCCTTCCTGGAGGCAAGGTGGGAGTCAATACGGGGCTTTTTCAAATCATTGGCGATGACCACCAAGCGGATGCCATCCTTGCCGCTATTCTTGGGCATGAGATATCGCACACAACGGCAGCACACGCTCAGCAGCGTATCATTAATGCTGTTGCCCTCATCGCGGTGGGGCAGCTGCTCTGGTCTTCTCTTGATTCCAGTGACATCGACAACCCTGAGTATGCTCTGGCGGGATTTGCTCTCGCTGGCTACTTGGCTGAGGCGCTACCCTTCTCTAGGAAACAAGAATATGAGAGTGACAAAATGGGCGCGGTTTACATGGCACAAGCAGGTTACAATCCGCGGGCATCGATCGAGCTCTGGAAGCGCCTAGGGGATTATCACCGCATCCATGGCGGCCAGCAGCCCGAGTTCCTGCGCACCCACCCTCATGATGATTCACGCATCGAGGCATTAGAAGCTTTCATGCCCGTAGCTCTTCGTTTTTACGCATCATCAAAGTGAATCACCCACTGATTTGACAGTGTTTAGCACGGGGTATAGACTCAAGATATGAAACGATTGTTCACCACAGCCATTCCAATCGCGGCGATTGGAGCCTGCCTCATTTACTTTGCCAGCAACCAAAATCTTCAATCAAAAGAAACCATGGAGGATAAAAAACCCGCCGCAGCCCCAGCAATACCCGAAGGTCACCAGATAGCCACACTCGCCGCAGGTTGCTACTGGTGTGTCGAAGCTGTTTATCAGCGCCTCGACGGCATCCATTCGGTAACATCAGGATTCATGGGCGGGCATGTGCCCGATCCGACCTATGAGGATGTGTGTGCAGGAATCACAGGCCATGCTGAATCTGTGCAGGTCATCTTCGACCCCGAAGTTATCTCCTACGAAAAGATCTTAGATTGGTTCTGGCGTCTCCATGATCCTACCACTCTCAACAGGCAGGGAGCGGATGTCGGCACCCATTACAGGTCTGCCATTTTCTTCCACAACGATGAACAAAAGAAACTCGCTACTGCATCAAGGAATGCCGCGCAGCAAAGTTTCCCCCGTCCCATTGTCACCGAAATCACGACAGCCAAAACATTCTACCCGGCAAAGATCTCCCATCAGGATTACTACCGTATAGTTGGCGAGAAGAATCCATACTGCCGAGCAGTCATCACCCCAAAGCTCAAAAAATTGAAGCTCGATAAGGTGAAGGAAAAAACCACGGACTAATCCACCGCCATCGTCATAGAGATAGACACCCTGACTGCGACGGATAAGTCACACCTTGATGAGTAACAAGATCGCCCCAGCTCATATCCTCATTGTTCTACTTCTGAGCATAAGCCATGTCGTAGCGGATGAAGTCAAGGTTGCCACAGTCAACATCGACAAGCTCCTGCTTCACTATCGAGCTGCAGACAAAGAGCTCTCCTATTTGAAATCCGGTCGTGATCGTTACTTGAGAGATAGGAACACACGCCAAAAAAAAATTAACAGCTTAGCCCTCGATATTAAAGAGGTATACGCAAAGCTCAAAAACAAAGCGATGCCACGCTCTGAGCGGGATCATCTTATCGATCAACGGCAGAATCTCATCGTCCAATACAAGGCACTGGCAAATGAGATCAAGCTGGCTGACGGTGCACAGGCAGCTAGCACTAAACAGAAAATCACTGCCGCCACGCGCCGCATACTTGATCAATGCAAGCTGACCACCAATAAGTATGCCAAGTCACATGGATATCAATGGGTGATAGAAAGCTCAGGCACCACAAGCAGTCAGGTCTCACCACTGATTTATGCACGTCATGCCATCGACATCACCGACGAGATCCTCGCTCTGCTCAATGATGTCAAATCTCAGTGAACCAATCCCAATGAATAAAACTCAAGGGATAGCTAAGGCTTAAGAGGGTAAGATCCAACCGGCAGTACTAGACTCACCCAGAAGCACCTCTCGCCACTGGATATTTTCACCCTCAAAGACAAACTTGCCGAGGAACTTTTTCCCCTCAAGCATGTGAGGCAACCAGTGAGGATCGTCTTCCCACATCCTCTCCCATGGAATCTCGTCCAGAGAAGTCCAAGCAGGGATCGCTTCATCAGTGGCCGTGGGCACTCCGTCAAATTCATGCGCCATAAACACATGGCAATGTATATCCTCCATGTCAGACATCGCAAACCAGAGCTCGCCCATTTTAATGGGCTCTTTAGGAGTAATATGGAGTTCCTCCTGACACTCCCGGATCACACACTCCGCTGGTGTCTCACCTGGATCAATTTTACCTCCCGGACCATTAATTTTGCCCATACCTATGCCGCGCAGCTTCTCAATGAGCAGTATCTGCCCATCACGCACCACAAACATGAGAGTAGCGAGCATCTCACCTTGCCAATTGTGCCAATCCACGTTGCAATCCTTCATGCGCACCTTTCTAGCCGTGACCACTGCGTTATCAATACAAATTGATGTCACAACGACATAAGCCCTAAAAGCAGAGATCTTGAAAAACATTGCCATTATCGGAGGAGGTCCTGCAGGGCTCTTTGCTGCTGAAGTTGCCGCCAAGCTGGGAGCCAAGGTTGACCTGTACGATGCGATGCCCTCTGTGGGTCGCAAGTTTCTTGTTGCCGGAAAAAGCGGCCTCAACCTCACCCATGATGAACCTATAGATGGTTTCGTCAAAAAATACTCGGGCACAGATCTTCCCGAACAACAGTGGCGAGACATCATCACCAGCTTCGACAATGATGCGCTCAGGAAATGGGCCTCAGATCTTGGCATTGAGACCTTTGTTGCCAGTAGCGGCAAGGTATTCCCCTCGCCAGACAAGGGTTCGATCAAAGCCGCCCCCCTACTGCGCAACTGGATTAAAAGCCTGCGCGACCTAGGGGTCACCTTCCACACCAGGCACACATGGACCGCATTTGAAAAACCTAACCAGCTAAGCTTCTCTCACCAAGGCACCAAGCTATCGGTAAAGCCTGACGCCACCATCTTAGCCCTCGGTGGCGCATCGTGGCCGCAAACAGGATCAACCGCAAGCTGGGTAGACATTCTCAAAGGCCATGACATATCGATCACTCCCCTCACCTCTGCTAACTGTGGCTGGGAGGTCGCTTGGCCCACACCACTGATCGAAGAGGCCGAGGGCCTACCTCTCAAAAACCTCATGGTGAGCAGCGGCAACAGCTCGCGCCACGGAGAACTCGTCATCACCCGCCAAGGGCTAGAAGGCGGACCTATTTACCACATGGGGCCCAGCATTCGCCAGCAGCCAGAAGCTCACATCATCATCGACTTCAAGCCCGACACCAGCCACGAGGACCTGGTATCACGTATGGGCAAGGTCAAACGCAACTTCGTTCGTGAGGCCCGCCGCCGCTGGAAGCTTGACCCTGGCACATGCGCCATTCTCAAATTCATGCCAGATCGCGGCCCCTGGAAATCTGCCGAAGAGCTTGCTAGAGAAGTCAAACACTGCCGCATCCCTCTCACTGGCCCTAGACCCATTGCAGAAGCAATCTCATCCGCTGGCGGCGTTTGCTGGGATGAAGTCGATCACTCCCTCATGCTTAAAAAAATCCCACAGCTCTATATCGCAGGAGAAATGATCGATTGGGAAGCACCCACCGGGGGCTACCTCATGCAGGCATGTTTTGCCACAGCTGCCCACGCCGCTGAGAGTGCGATGCGAGCTCAGTAAAAGCGGCAATATCCATTGCCGCTACTTTCCGCGGCCCTTGCTCTTATACTTCGGCTTTTTATTCTGCAACGGCCTCGAGCGAATACCTTTGGCAACCCCTCCTTTTTTTCGAGGCGGCTTCGTATTCATCGGCTGAGTAGCATACGTAAATCCCTCCGCCGTTTTGCGTGGCAACTCAAACCCCAACACCTCTTCGAATTTATGCAGCGCTTGGAGATTCTGTATCTCTACCAAAGTAAGCGTCTCTCCACCAGCTTGCTGCGTTAGCTCAACACGGGCTAGGTAGTCTTGTTTGAGCTCCGGAATATCATAATTGAGCATATTCTTCACAGCTGAGAAATCGATATTACGAGCTACGCCTTCTGTCATCACCAACACCTGGGTCTTACCCTCGTGATACTCTTTTAACGCCCGTTCGCGCAGCTCAACTTTTTTGTTGGCATGCAGAGATTGCGCAACCACCCCAGCACGGTTCAGAATCGAGGTTAATTCATGAACCACATCAAGCTTACGGGCAAAGACGACCATCTGGCCAAAACCTGAACTAGCATTAAGCAAATGAATTAAAAGGTCCGCTTTCTGGTGCTCGAAGACCTCATAAATGGATGTATTGCTTGGCATAGGATAAGTGGGATGGGCGGAATGATGACCGCCGACAACACAATACATACATTCCTCCTGCTCTTGTGTCGAGACTCTCGACCGATGCACAGCTACTCAGCAGGCACTGAAATCTTAAAACGGGTTTGCTGCCCTGGCACAGAGCTCGCAGTGATTTCACCACCATGAGCTTCAATCGCCCTGCGCACGATGGAGAGCCCCAAGCCCGTGCCCTTGATCTCACTCTGAGAATGATGTTTCTCAACTCGGTAAAAACGTTTGAAAATGTAAGGCAAGTCAGCCGCCGGGATACCTACGCCATTGTCACAGATCGAAATCTGAATCTGGCCCTCTGATTTTTCAGCCTCAACCACTAGCTTCAGTGATCCCTGCGGGTTTTGTTTCAGAGCATTCTCCATTAGATTGAAGATGACCTGAGTCCAATAAAAGCGATCCCCCATCATGCACAAATCATCCGGCACCACACTGATGTCCACTACCGCCTGCTGCTGGGAAATCATGGCGTCTAGGCGATCACAGACATCGTTGACACACTCCTTAATACTAAAGCTGTCCATATTGAGCACCATCGCATCACCTGACTCCATCTTGGAAATGACCAACATGTCCTCCACCAACAGCGAGATCCGCTGGCCGTGTTTACGCATCGTTTCCAAAAAGCGCCGCGCCACCACCGGATCATCTAACAAATCATCATCAAGTAAGTTTTCAAGGTAGCCGTTGATGATCGCCATCGGTGTGCGCAGCTCATGAGAAGCATTCGCTACAAAATCACGCCGCACCTGGTCCGCTTGATGTTCTGTTGTCACATCACGGATCACCACACGCGTCAGACCTTTCTCGCTATAGCTTTCCAGCGGAGCAGCATCGATCACCCATGCACTCAGCCCCTGTTCACCCACCGAACCCAGCGGAGTGTAGGTGGAATGTAGCACCACCCTCTCCTGCATTGGTTTGCCTGTCCGGATACATTTCATAATGGCCACCGACAAGGCATCATCCAGAAAGGCCTCCATGATACT
>JAACFN010000117.1 GCA_009937455.1 Verrucomicrobiaceae bacterium
AAGCTCGTCGATGGCTCGCTCATTAGAATCAGCGCCAACCAGGCCGTCCGCTGCCGCTTTAGTGAAGGCCTCTTAGACGAAGAGCGCGCCGTCATTCGCACCGTTGATGTCGAGAACCTCAATCACCGTTTTGGCAATGATAAGACCATTCTTGATAATGTATCCTTTTCTATCAAGCGGGGCGAGATGCTATGCATCATGGGGCCAAGTGGTAGTGGCAAAAGCACGCTGTTATCCGCTTTGGCCGGTCACCTCAAACCCAACCGCGGCATGGTTAGGCTCAATGGCGTTTCACTTTATGATAACCGCGTCAAACTTGCGCCCTTTATCGCCAGTATGCCCCAAGAGGAAGCACTCAATCCTCAGCTCACAGTAAGGCAGCACCTGATTCACGCCTGCACCATTAGAAGGCCTCACCTATCATCCGTAGAACACGCCAAACGCGTAGAATCTATTCTTGCTGAACTTGCCCTGCAGCCATTAGCGAGGCGGCGCGTTGGCTCAGCGGACGACAAAACACTCAGTGGAGGTGAGCGTAGCCGCCTCAACCTCGGCCTCGATCTTGGCAGTGCTGCAGAAATCTTTCTCTTTGATGAACCGATATCGGGACTGTCCTCCAAAGATTCCGAGCATGTGACAGAAACGCTTCATTCTCTCTCTCGTGACAATATTGTGGTCGCCTCGATGCATCGTCCAGGTGCGCGTGTATTACGTATGTTTGACAAGGTCCTGATGCTTGATCAGGAGGGACGTATTGCATTCTACGGCACCCCAACGGCCATGCATCAATATTTTCACGAGGCCTGTGGCGACCTTAACATCCTGCCACCAGCAAGACTGAAAAGTCATGACCTGAGAACCGCAGATGCCGATTTTGTCTTTGATGTATTAGAAACACCACTGCACGGAAGGGCTAGCCGAGAAAGCGGAGGCGTGCGACGCTTCCCCTCGACCTTCTGGCAAGAGCGATTTGAAGGTAGCCAACTGATCGATGAGGTCAGCAAGGGAGAAAGCCCAGACCAAAGCAAGCTCGGTGATGTCATGCTCAATGATGATCAAATGGCAGTGCCCACGCGCACGCGCAGACAACGAAGCGCTGAGTGGCTACGCTTGTTCCGCACCCATTTACGCCGATCGCTGATTTCAAAATTCAGAAATCGCGGTACGATTTACAGCATCCTGTTAGAGTCTCCTTTGCTTGCCCTCCTCATTGGAGCCACCTTGCGCGCTTCACCTGATGGCTCCTATGAGTTCAACACCGCCCTTCACTTGCCCGTCTATTTATTTCTCACCGCCACCATCGGCATGTTCTTGGGCCTTACCAACAGCGCGACTGAAATTTTACGTGACTCCCCCTTATTAAGACGCGAACGCAATTGCCGACCAGGGACTTTTTTATATGTCAGCGCAAAGTTTATCGCCCTCTCCCTTCCCGCTCTCCTTCAGTGCTCGATATTCATGGTATGTTTTTAATGCACTGGGGTTGGATGACCTTGATCGCCCTCTGCGGTACTGCCATGGCATTAACGATATCATCCATCGTCACCACCGAGCGAGCTGCCCTTAGCTCAGTGCCCTTATTACTCGTCCCACAAATCCTACTTGCTGGCGCACTGGTTTCTTTTGAGGAAATGAACCGAGGTTTATTCCACGGCGCCGATGAAGGGCGAGGGCAAGGAGCAGAACCCATTCCAGCACGCGTCATGCCATTGCGTTATGCATATGAGGGCATGATGGTCACGCAAGCTACAGAAAATCTGTTTGAAAAACAACGGCGCAAGATCCAAGCAGACATTGACCCACTGAAGCAGCGCACCAATAACCGCCTCGCCGGCATGGAAGACCAAGGGCTCAAGCCCAAGGAAAGCGAAAGGCTCAAGATCCTTACTGAAGCCCTAACACGTCTGATGGCATCTGAGGCCATCACGGCCAGTGAATCACTAGAACTCTCAAGGTCGATTACCCACGCAGGACGACACAAAAACCTAGAGACTCTATTAGCAATCCCTCCCTATCCCGAGGATGTTACCATTACCACAAAGCCAGCTCGAGATTTCTTTGTGAATACCCGCACTGACCTGCTGGTGACTAAGGGCGAGATTGATCGCTTAGATTATCGCAAAAGTAAAAATAGGAATATTTTCCTCGCAGAGCATAAATACTGGCTGGGTGTTGAATCAAAAACAACTCACGCCTGCTTATTGGTATTGGCTGGCTGTATTGCCCTGTGTCTAGCGCAGCCAAAGAGTTCGCTAGACAACGTCTCAATTAAAAGCGCGGCAACAGCCAGAATAGCTGCCAGAACAGCTGCCAGAACAACGGTCGCTCTTTAATCACTTGCAAGGGCCAAGTTCTCAATGGCATCTCGATACGTGAGCAGCTCATCACTAGGCTGAATCTTTAATGCCTTATCAAGATGATCGATGGCTTTATCATAACGTCTTATACTCACACACACTTTTGCCAACTCAAAGTGAGCACTGTATTCGTGACCCTTAACACGTGCTGCTTGTTCAAGCAGCATCACCGCCTCTTGATGCCTTTGTTCTTTTGCGCGATAGCGAGCCAATAAAATAAGTGAGTCAGCACTTAGCGGATCCTGCTTGATGATGTCCTCCAGAACTTTTGCTCCACGTTCAGGATGATTGGCGCCTCTGTCCGAGCTTATCATCCTCAGCATCCGGATATGCTTTCTGCGTCGCGGTTGCGAGGTCCCGTGCAAGTGACCAATCTCTCGTTACGGTTGTAAACTCGAGTAAATTGATAACAGAGCCGTAGGCTGCTTTTTGCTCCATCTCCAAAGCCGCCATCATTACTGGGCGCGCCAGGTGTCCACTGCTAGAACGCAAGTGAAGGTTAGCCAACAAAAGGTGGTTTTCCGCATCAAGTTTACCAAGGCGACGAACGAGATCCAAATTGGTCACCGCTTCATCGGGGCGATTCATCGCCAGATAGACGGAAGCCTGAAGAAGGTAGTAAGATGTCTCTGCAGGTCTGGCTGCAATCACCTCATCGAGTAATGATAAAGCTTCTTCATAACGCTTGAGCTGCTCCAAACACTGAGCCGTGCCTGCCTTCCAATCAACCGCTTTGGGCTGAGTCAGCTGAGCTAGCTGAAAAGCTTGTAAAGCCGAGGCGTATTGCCCCGCTTGCATTCTTCCAAAAGCAAGTTGGCCAAAGGTGGCTGCATCATGATCACCAAGACGAATAGATTCTTCGAGTGCTGGAAGTGCTTTATCCCAGCTACTCTGGCGCACATAGACAAACCCGAGATTGCGATGCGCACGTCGGAAGCTAGGGAATAACTTCAAGGCCTGTAGATAAGATTGCTCGGCAGATTCTAGCTCACCCAATTCAAATTGAATATTTCCTACATTGAAAGCAATCGCAGCAGATGATTTTGCCAGCTCATTACCCGTCAGCATTGCCAACGCATCCTCTCTTTTCCCCTCCGCCATCAACGGCTGAATCGAGACCAACAAACTGCGCTGCTCACTTGTCACCGATGGCTCAATACGTGCATTAATGCGGTAGGAACCATTAAACGATTTGAGAAAAGCCTCATTCTGCCAGTAGTCCTTACCCAAGGCTAAAGGCTCTGCAGCGCTCAGGCTAATGCAGCTTAATAAAAAACAACTGATCACTGAATAATTCATTTCTTGATAGTAATAGGCCAGGTCATGATCGCCTTAACGGCTTTGCCTTGGCGGGTTGGTGGAGTAAATCGTGAGCCACTTGCAATGCGTTGTGCTAATGGGATGAGCTCGTCATGGGTAGAAGAAACCACAGAAATAAACTCACTGCGCCCCGTTGCTAGAATGGCAACACGAACAACAACACGTCCACTACTGGCATCTTTAATGCTCCGTGGAAAAACCACCGACGGGTTGCGAAGCAAACGTGGCTGCTGATCTAGCTCTCCGAGCGAATACTCAGATTTTGTTTTTGGTAAAGACAAGCTCACCGGGGCCTGTTGCGATGATTCTACTGCTGGCTTGGCAACCTTAGGACGGGCAACTTCTACAAGCTCGGGCAAAGGTGAAGGAGGCTGATCGGTGAAAAATGTATCTATACTGAGCCGCGGATCGATCCTCTGGTGACTGACTAGCAGTGCCGGCTGACTCATGTCTAAAGCAGGTCGTAAATCCACCAAGGCTGGCGGTGGAGGTGGAGGCATATCCTCTGGGGTAAGCTGCTCCTCCGGAGCTGATGGAGGCTCGGGCAAGGAGACGGTTTCTATTTCACGGATTTCGAACTCGTGATCAACAGGCGTCAACACCATCAGCCTGGTAGCCACAAGTACTGCCAGTAATACAGCAGTTACAGCAATGCCTAGGATGATGGATTTGAGAGTCATGCTTGTGTATTACCCTGTTCTGAGAGTTTATTGGGAGGTCGCTAGATTAACCGATTGAGCCCCAGCAAGTTTTGCCGCGTCGATGACTTTGACAATGGTGCCGTGATTGGCAGCCGCATCACCCTGAATGATCACTGGAGTAGCCCCATCATTTTCCAGCATCGCCGCTACTACACTGCGCACACCGTCAACACCAATACTGCGCCCCCCCTGATAGACTTGTCCACTGGCGGTTACGGCTAAAAGGATTGCTTGTTTTTCAAGACTCTCGGCCGAAGCAGCTCGGGGCTTATTTACATCCACTCCGGTTTCTTCGATAAAAACAGTCGTGACGATAAAGAAAATAAGCAGGATAAATACCACGTCAATGAGCGGTGAAATATTGATCTCAGAGCTGGCATTTTCATTGCCGGTAAAATGTCTGAAGCGGCGCATGGTTTAAGCTGTAGGAGTTGAAAAATGATGATCGCCCACTATTACCTCGTGCAGCTTTTGCTGCAGCATTGTCTGGGCAGTTTCGGTTTGGCTGCGCAACATCGCGAGGAGAAAAGCCGCAGGAATAGCGAGCAAAAGCCCCGCCTGTGTTGTAATTAATGCTTCTGAGATACCCATGGATATTTTATCAATGGGCGTCGCCGCACTGCTCGCCGCTAGGCCAGAAAAAGTAACCAACATGCCAGACACCGTTCCCAACAAACCGGTCAGCGGCGCTGCTCCCGCAAGAACTCCAATAAAGGGAATTCGACGTTCAACCCAAGCAAGCCGCTCGAGCTCAAAGGCCGCAAATTGACGCGAAGTCTGGCGCTTATCTCCCCCGACAACTTGATAATCAGCAAGCTCAGATTTCACTTTCCGTAAACCAAGCCAGGTAGAAGCAAGTATCGTATAAAGGCCAATACCAAGGATGATGAGGGCCCAGAGAATCGGGCCACCTTGATTGAGCACTTGCTGGAATTCGCTAAACACGGGCGATACTAACTTAGGTTTGATGATGCTTGTTGCGCAGACCGTTGACAAAGGTCAGGCCAAGCTTTTCCGTATTTTGAAAAATACCTTGGCAGCGGCGCGAGAGTAACGCGTGGATAATAAGAGCGGGAATAGCAACGATGAGACCAAATAGGGTAGTCACCAAAGCCTCGGAAATACCTCCGGCAAGGGGTTTGGCGTCACCCGTCCCTGAGATCGTGATCACATTAAAGGTGCGAATCATGCCGGAAACCGTTCCAAGCAATCCCAGCAGTGGTGCGGTAGCAGCGGTAATCGCAATAAACGGCAGCCAGCTTTGAAGTTTGTTTTGAACTCCGATAAGCTGCTCGTAGAGGACTTCCTCAACCACATCAGGGCCCGCTTTGACATACGTTAGACAGCGCTGCATGACTGCGGCAACAGGGTGGGATGCTCTTTGTGCCAAGCTCGCTGCTTTTTGCTCATCGCCCTCACGAACAGCGGCAAGAATACCAGCAATCCATTCTGATTGTGGGGTGAAAATCCGGATAATCTGGATGAATTTAACCACCCCGCAGAGAGCCGAGAAAAGAGCAATCCCGAGAATCGGCCAAATCCAAAATCCTCCCTTACGGAAGATATCGAGCTTATCATTTTCAAGTGTAGCAAGAGCAAGTGCCTTACCGCCTGTGACATCAATACCAAGTTCCGCTGAGCCGCCGGCGACAATCGTCTTAATAGCTCCGCGCGAGCCGGGCAGCACCCTAGGACTACGTGTCCCCCTTTCTCTTACCACGGCGCCAGCAAGAGTATCGTCATCCGCAATAAACCAAGCCACCGGACCGGCTAAGGCAAAGCTGCCTTGTTTAAGCTCTCCGTCCGGAGCTACTGCCTCTCCCTTTACCACATATCCACCCATGAGTTGTTCGAGCCGATCAATGCCCGTCTCAAGCACAGCAAGGCGAGATTGAAGCGTCTTGGCAGGCAGACTCTCTTGCTGACGCAAAGCTTCCAGAGCAGCGCTGTGATGCACCCGCTCACTGGGCAAAAGAAAGATTTCAAGTTTCAAGCCATAGTCACGAAGCTGCCCGGTGATGTATTCATGATCTTGCTGATAAAGGTATTGTTTTTTCTCCAACTCCTTAAACAAGTCATCACGATCTGATTTGGCCATGCGCGCAATTCTGATCTTACGCCGCTTCTCAACAAGGTCAGTACGCGTTGTCTGAAAAGCTTGGCCCAGAGCTGGCTTTTCAGCCGCTATGAGTTCGCGCTGTTTGGTGAGGCGAGTTATTGATCCATCCAGATCCTGCTGAATAGATTCAAGGTCCTGAGCCATCGAAGATAATAGCGTGCCCAGTAAGATGACCCCAATAGTTACAATCATTTTCATCGTTTATTCTCCGCTCTCCCCGCTTTGTAGTTGAACCGGCAGCTCTACCAGCTGTGGCTGCGCCGATTTTTTATGCACAGCGATCGTCCTGCGCACTTGATCGGCGATACCTTCATCTTCGGTCCATAACCAGCCGCCTGTTGCACCTGTGGCACCTGTGGCAGCTGGCACACCCGTGCCCGCCAGAGGGCCAACATCGGCGGCATAGTAGGCACGGCAGAGGCCAAGGTAGAGCACGCTGACGGTGATCTTTTTTTCATTGGCAAGGGTGCGTGTTTCTTCGCTAAGTGTTAGTGTCCGGTTAAAGCTCCCTGCTGCATTTAAAATGGCAATGACGGATTTAAGAACATCTCGGGGTTTATCTAGAGCCTCTGGAGAACTAATCAAATCAATATCAGAACCTAATTCCTCGACCAAAGGCGCGGGAAAACGCCCGACCAGCTTTTGCATCCGAGGAACAATGCTTGCCATTGAGGAGCGCAGTATCTGTTTAGCCTCACGGTATTGAGCAAGGCCACTTTCTAATTTTTCTTTGTTCTCATCGATGAGATCGGCCGAGCTTCCTGCCACGTTTAACTCCTCGTTGAGTAACTTGAGCTCTTGCTGATAGATCTCAAGAAGCTCCTGCATTTGCTGTTTTTCAACCTGCCAAGCTGTTTTTTCTTCGCTAATGATGTGCTCCGTTTGAACCCACTGGCGGATCAGCTCGCGAGAGTTCGAAGGGTTTACTTCCTGCTCGGCCACATTGTTCGTTTCCTGAGCATGACATGCTATCACTGCAAGCAATGTCATCCCTATTGTGGAACTGTAGAATCGTATCATATTTTGGTATGGTGTAGCTGACTAATTATCTTCAGCAAGTATTCAAGTGGCTTGAGCCGGTATTAAGGGTCACCGCGAACAAGCTTAGAATTCGATTTCAAAGCCGGCATAGATGTGGCGCCCACGGCCATTACGTGGCCCTTCAGGGATGCGAGATACGATACTTTCCTCATCAAGAATATTATAAATACCGCCAATGAGTTTCCAGTTATCGTTAATTTGATACCAAGCAGACAGGTCGATTTGTAAGATATCATCAATCTTACCCTCGCGAGCAGAAGTCACCGGCTTATCATAATTTCCAGCCGTGCCATACATGGAGCTGGTCCAAGTAGCGTCTAGGTTGGCGCCCCACTTGGTCATATCAATGCCTATGCCTGCAGCGAGCTTCCACTCTGG